>DATLEZ010000134.1:0-11838 GCA_035525055.1 Acidimicrobiia bacterium
TTGCGGCCTCCTCCACGAAGCCGGCCGCGGGCGTGAGGTAACGGAACTCGAAGGTCGGCGCGTGATAGTCGGCCCGGCTTTGCGGATGGCGGGCACACCAAACGTGGACGGACTCGAGGTTGGGACTGCGGACCAACGAGATTCGGTGACCGTTGGTATGTGTCCTTCATTCGTCAGCGGCGATGAAACCCAGAGGCAAGGGCAACGCGCGGTGCGGTTCACGATCAGCGCCGCTCGCGTCGGCTCAATCCTGCCAACACCTCGAGCTCGCCGCGCAAGAGGGTCCCAATCGAAAAAGCCGACAAGGAAGAGTCGAACCTTGAGCGGCGGCTTGAGATGTCCCTCCGCCCTCTTATATTCGGCGACGTTGCTTGCGGCGCTCCGCTCGTTGATGTACTTCTCGACCCGAACCACGAGCCTGTCGTCAAGGGTCTGTCGGCGGAGTCCGCTAACGTTGGTAATGAGAGTTTGGTTTCGTCGCCGCCTCTTGGAGATCCCCCAGGGTTTGAGACCTGGGGGATCTTCTCGTCTCGGGGGATTCATGATGACGCCTTCTTCGCCTTCCTTGCCCTGCGAGCCTTCGAAGACTTCAACGCGAGACGGGCCATGTGGCTTTTCAAGGCGTGCTCGGCCCGGCGGGCACGTTCTTCGGGCGGTAGGACCCCATTGGGATCCACCTCGATTTCAAAACGCCGCATGAAGGCCTTGCGGGCCGGCGTAGTAGCCGCAGCGGGGTCACGTACCTGCGCCCACTTGGCATGAGAGGCCATTCGGGCTCGGAGGCGGCGTTCCTCCGGCGTCAGATCAGGTGGCATGTTCGGGCCACCCCCTTTCAGGGATAACCCGGACGCCCAATCCCGGAATCAGCCACGCTCAACTATGCAGAGCGGATAGGCCAGGCTCAACTTATGACAAAGGACAGCGTAAGGACCGATATGCAAGATTCGCGGCATTGCCTCTCGGTTCATCAATCAGGCGATCTTGATCGACTGGGGACCGCCCCCTCGCGCGGCCGTAGCGGCCTTAAGAAGCTCGGCGCGCGGTCGGGTCACTGGGGTCCGGCAGACGTTGCATGAGGCGGTCAGCTGAGTTTCCGGCTCCACGTCGAGTAAAACGATGACTGACGACGCGGTGGCCCGAGGCGGAACTGCTA
The DNA here is from genome assembly GCA_035525055.1 of Acidimicrobiia bacterium. Taxonomy (GTDB): domain Bacteria; phylum Actinomycetota; class Acidimicrobiia; order Spongiisociales; family ZC4RG35; genus DATEEG01. The sequence continues at coordinate 1,154 of DATLEZ010000134.1, forward strand.
GCGGTCCCCAATGGGTGTTGAAGACTCGCCAAAGCACCGACCCACAGGTTCGATGGCGAACCACTAACTGTGGATGGCGTCTCTGATCAGAGTTGAGAGTTCCCATCGCTTCATGGGCGAATGCTCGGCGAGTGTCGTGGTTGGCACGTAACGACCAGCCGCGGAGGTCTCTCGTCTCGTGCATTCGCCGGTGGAGCTCGGTAATGAGCATGTCTCCTCCGCAGACTTCGCACTTCACAACGGATTTCTCCGAGCTGGCCTCAGGACCCTGTGAGCCTTTCGACGGGGCTCAACCTTCGATGCGCATCACGGGCCCTCTCATCGGCCGCCGAGGCGGCATATCTCGAGACCATCGTGCGTGACCGCCACCCGGCCAGTCTCATCAGGTCTGTTTCCTGACCGCCGGCGGCGAGAAAGCTATGGGCGAAAGTGTGTCTCAGGCGATGGGGGTTGATCGCCTCGATCCCCGCCTGACGGCAACGCCGCTCGAGCATCTGACGAATCCCCGAGTCGGTAAGCCGTCCCTTGCCACCGAGCCACAGCCAGGGGAGGTCAGCACCGACCCTCTTTGCTCGGCTACGTATGTATCGGTCGACCGCTTTCAAGGTGGTCGGTCCCATCGGCAACGTCCGTTCCCGCCGTCCTTTGCCCATCACCAGGGCGACCCGAAGATCCCAATCAAGTTGATCGATTTGAAGGTTTGCCGCTTCAGAAAGGCGAGCGCCGGTATCAAAGAAAAAGAGCACAAGGGCGAGATCGCGCCGTTCTTCGAACCCGGACCCATCGCAGGCCTTAAGGAGCATGCGCAACTCGGTATCCGACACGACCGGGACTTCTTTCTCGTCAAGTTTGGGCGGCAGCATCCGAGCCATCGGAGACACTACGACTTCGCCTTCACCCTCGAGCCATTTGAAGAACTGTTGGAGGCCGCGGTACCGGTTGTTGGCAGTGGCAGGCGTCCGCACTCGTCCCCTCTTGTCGGGGGTGTCGAGCAGGTGAATCATGAAGGCCTCGACGTGCTCACGCTTGATCGAGTTCACGATGGTGGGCATCCCGGTAGCGTGGAGGTAGTCGGCCAGCTGGGCCGTGGCCTCCAAATAGGTGCTCACGGTTTTGCGACTCTTCTTGGCTGCGTCAAGATGGAGCCGCCATGAGGCGGCGAGGGCGCCGATCGAGGTCAAGGTTTCGGCTTTGGTGCTCGTTGACAACCTGTCCACTTATCTCCTCTGTTACCGGTATGCACGGTAGCATGGGGAGACCGACCGGCCATTAACCCTTGTCCGATAAGGGAAAACTAGGGGACGTAGCTCAGCCCGGCAGAGCGCCTGCTTTGCAAGCAGGAAGTCGTGGGTTCAAGTCCCATCGTCTCCACTGTCGAAACCCAACAGAGCAAGCTGCCTTGGACGGCGAGGATGCTCTTTTCTTGGAGCTCACGTCGCCGGGTAGGGGAGTTGTATCCACCAGGGGATCGGCGAGGTCTCGATCCGGACCACCCATTTGACCCACCAGAAGCCGCGGCGGTCGGGGGCCATGAGTCTGGCCGGGAAACCGTGGCCCGCCGAGAGCGGTTCTCCACCCACCCCGGTCACCAGCCAGAGGCGCTCGAGATCATCGACCGGGAAGCGGCGGGCGTAGCCGGTGGCCGACCAGACTCCGATGCTCCGGACGCTCTCGTCGATCGAATTGGGAACGAGCACCTTGTCGAGGCGGACCCCGTTCCAGACCTGACGGGTGTACCAGCCGCTCGTGCAGTCGAGGTCGGCCTCGATGTCATTGGTCACCATCGACGTCAGTTCGGCCAGCGACATCTGCCTTGAGTTCGAGCCTTGCTCGATCGTGAGGCGCCATGAACTCGAATCGAGAGTTGGAGTCCGATCGTCCAACCATGACGTAACCGGGATTCCTGCAGGGACGAAGGAAGAACGCTCGTGGGAACCGCTGAACCTTCGATTCGAACCCGGGAGCTGAGTGAGAGCGATCGAGCGATCGGCTCCCAACCAGAGGGCACCTGCCAAAGACGTGAGACCGCCGAGTCGGAGAAGGCTCCTTCTCGTCAGGTCGGTCGATCGGGGAGAGGTCTTGCGGGCGACGTAATGCCAGACAATCAGCGGGATCAGAAGAAGGGCGGTGGCGACATGAACCCAGAGCACCGTGAACGGGCCGATGTGGCGCACGGTTCCGGTCGAGTGGACGATCCCGGTGACCAGCACGATCGTTGCCAGACCGGCCAGCACGAGGGACAGAAACCGCTTGGCGTTGCGCCGGGCCAGACCTCGTTGAGCGACCTTCGTCTTCCAGGGAGCGAGCAGCAGCACCGAGAGCCCAACCACGCCGTGAAGAATGACGACGACGTTGCCCCAGGCCGGCGTCCCGATGGCCTGGGCGGTCAAACCCGTGGCGAAGGCGCTCGTCAGAAGTGCCAGCAGAGCCAGGTTGGTACGACGTCCGCTAAATCGACTTCCGGCCTTGGGGGTAGTGGTAAAGTTCTCCATAACAACTGTAATAACGATAGTTATACTGACGGCTGAAGATATCAGTGGTTTGAACATATGACAACTACCCGCACCCAGCCCGAAGTCCAGGTTGCTCGCGATCGGGTGACCGACGATCTCCTTCGAGCAGCCCATGAAGTCCTGGAGAAGGAGGGTCCCGGTGCCATGACCGTTCGGGCGATCGCCGCGCGGGCCGGTATTTCGACGATGGCGGTTTACAGCCGCTTCGGCTGTAAGGCCAAGATCCTCGAAGCCCTCTACCGCCGCGGGTTCGAACTCTTGCGTGAGGAACTCGAGAAAGTGCCCGCCTCGCCGTCGAGCGTTCAAGACATAACCGCACTGGGCTTCGCCTATCGACGGTTCGCCCTCAACAACCCCGGCTTGTACGGGTTCATGTTCGAGCGTCCCTTGCCCGGCTTCGACCCGACCCTCGAGTCGCGCCAGGACGGATTGCGGACGACCTTCTACATCCTGGTCGATAGGGTCGAAGCGTTCATCAAGGAATCTATGGGTGGTGTGGGCGAACCGGTGCTCGTCTCATATCTGATCTGGTCGGCCGTGCATGGCGAACTGAGCTTGGAACTCACCCAATCAGTGCGAACTCCCCTGGCAGGGTGGTTGGTCAACGAACCTGCTGCCGCCGAAGGGGTCTACGGACAAGTGATCGAAACGGTCCTCAGCGGATTGGCGATTCGCGGTCAAGCGGGCGGCAACCGGTGAGGCATCGACTCCAACAGGGCCTAGACCCAGCACTCGTTGCGAACATCACCTTCCAGATCCCGACTGGCCAAATCCTTAGTGGCCAAATCGTTGATGGCTGGGGAGAAAGGCTGGCGAAAGGTGAAGGCTTGCGGCGTGGGTCCGTTTGCCCGCAGATGGTCGATGCGCTCGATACCCTCGGCGACGGTGGGGCGATGTCCAGCCGGGACCCACCACAAAAATCGCCTCTTTGATGCGCTCGAACCACTCCGTTCTCCGGCGAAGGTATCCGGTGTGGTCCGATCGATAGACGTAGTCGCCCAGCGACTCGACCGACTCCCACACCGACATGTTGATGAGGAGCAACTCGTCCTCAAAGGGTCGTACCGCCGTCGCGTTCCCGTCCTCCGTCATGAAGCGCCAAACGAACCCGAGGCTCCGCTCCGCCAGGGCATTGATCTCGTCGAGTGCCGCCATGAATTCGGCGATCATCGGATCATCCGTCTCTGCTCGCAGGCGGCCGATATTGATTTGCGCCAGGTGGAGCCTTCCGGACTGGTCTGTCATGTCGAGACCTCCTCAATCTCATCATCTGACCGGCAGTGTGATCCGGAATCGCCGGACCGGCGCCGGGGTTGATACCCGGGTATAACGTTAGGGTTCGCTTCACGGAGGTAACAATGGCTATTGCTGTGATCGTCGATGCGGTCAGGACCCCGGTTGCCAAGCGGAACGGGAAGTTCAAAGACATCCATGCCGTCGATCTGGCGTCGATTCCCCTCAAGGCGCTGGTCGACCGGACCGGCATCGACCCCGGGTTGGTCGAAGACGTCATCATGGGATGCGTCTCCCAGACCGGCGAGCAGGGGCTCAACATCGCTCGCAACGCTGCCCTGGCGGCGGGTTTTCCGGAAGAGGTTGTCGGCACCACCATCGATCGACAGTGCGGGTCTTCCCAGCAGGCCGCCCACTTCGCCGCGCAAGGGGTCATGGCCGGGGCCTACGACGTCGTCATTGCCGCTGGCATCGAGTCGATGACCCGGATCCCAATGGGCATCACCGCCCAGCAGGGCCCGGGCATGCCATTCGGTCCGCTCATGCTCGAGCGCTACAGCCACGGCCTCGTGCCGCAAGGGCTGTCGGCCGAGATGATCTGCGAAAAGTGGGGCCTCTCGCGGACCCAACTCGACCAGATCGCCCTCGACTCGCATCGACGGGCCGCAACCGCCACCGAAGAAGGCCGGTTTGATTCTCAGATCGTCCCCGTCACCGTCAACGGCGAGTCGGGAGTCGAGGAGGTTCGCAGGGACGAGGGGATCCGATGGGAGACCTCGCTGGAAAAGTTGGCGACACTCCAGCCGGCCTTCAAGATCGACGGGCTCGTGACCGCCGGCAACTCGTCGCAGATCTCGGACGGGGCAGCAGCGGTCCTGATCATGAGCGAAGACAAAGCCACCGAGCTCGGGTTGCAGCCGCGGGCCCGCTTCCTGTCCTTTGCCCTGGCCGGGGTCGATCCGGTCATCATGCTCACTGGGCCGATTCCGGCCACCAGCAAGGTCTTGGAGCGATCCGGACTGACGATGGACCAGATTGACCTCGTTGAGATCAATGAGGCCTTCACAGCCGTCGTGTCTGCCTGGCTGGCCGAGCACGGAGGGGCCGATCCCTCCGCACTTTGGGCCCGGACCAATGTCAACGGCGGAGCGATCGCGCTCGGTCACCCGCTCGGTGCCTCCGGCGCACGCCTCCTCACCACGATGGTCCATGAATTGGAGCGCACCGGGGGACGCTACGGATTGCAGACGATGTGCGAGGGCGGCGGGATGGCCAACGCCACAATTATCGAAAGGCTGTGAGGAATCGAAAGGACCCCCGGGGTGAGGTATGGGTGATGAGTTACTAGCTAACTCACCACCCACCGCTCACCACCCACCACTCCGATGGGCGCATTAGACATCATCATCGCCGTAGTCCTCGGTATTTCCATCTGGCGGGTCGCGATCTGGGGATTGCGGATGATTGCGAACCCACCGCCAGAGGTGGATCCGTCCGACATCGTCGAGGTAGACCAGGACTTCCGTTGCACTGTCTGCGGGGCCGAGATAACGATGCGAACCGCCAACCTCTCCGAACTCGTCCCGCCCAAACACTGCCGCGAGGAGATGGTTGAAGGCTGAGAAGTCGGAAGGCGGAAGTCGGAAGTCGGAAGAATTACACCGACGTAGTTATGCAGGGTTGTGGATAAGTCTGTGGATAGCTGAGAAACGATCACGCCGGATTTGAAAGCTCTAGTCTCTAGCCGCCCATGCCCGAATCCAAGCGCCGAAAGACCAAAAAGGCCGCTCGCCCGCGGATTACGGCACCTTCGGCAGTAGCGGTCGCCAAGGCCAAAGGGCCAAGCCCGACCTGGTACGTGGTGTTGATGGCAGGCCTTATGGGAGTCGGAGTGCTTGGAGTGATCGCCCGCTTCGTATGGGAACTTCCCCAGTACTGGCTGTTCGGTGGATTGATTGCGATCGCCGCCGGGTTTCTCATGACAACCAACTACCGCTGAGCCTTCCGTCTTCCGTCTGGTTCCTGGCGTCTAGCGTCTGGTTTCCATGCTTGTCCTCGTGCTCGACAACTACGACTCTTTCACCTATAACCTCGTTCAGTATCTGGGTGAACTCGGGGCTGAACCGCTGGTGGTCCGCAACGACAAGATGACTCCCGACGAGGCGAGCGAGGTTCCCTTCGAGCGACTCGTGATTTCACCTGGGCCCGGCACTCCCGAGAACGCCGGCTACTCGATTCAATTCATCGAGCGGTTCGGAGCGACGATCCCGACTCTCGGGGTCTGTCTCGGACATCAGGCCATTGCCGTTGCCTATGGCGGAAAGGTCGATCTCGCTCCGGAGCCCCGCCATGGCAAGACCTCAAGCGTGCGCCACGACGGCGAAGGCGTTTTCGAAGGGTTGGAGAACCCGTTCACGGCGACCCGCTATCACTCGCTGGCGGCGGTGACGCTTCCCGACGAACTCGAGCCCTGCGCCTGGAGCGAGGACGGCGTCATACAGGGAATCAGGCACCGGACCGACCCGGTAGCCGGAGTCCAGTTCCATCCCGAAAGCGTCATGACCACCGAAGGAAAAAAGCTGCTCGCCAACTTCCTGCGAGACGTGTGAAGCCCCCTAGGTGGTGGTGGTGGTCGTGGGAGCTGTGGTGTCGGTGGTGGTTGTCGGTGGCGGGGTGTAAACCCCGACCGTGATCGTGATGGTGGTGCCCTCGTCGACCGAGGCCCCCGCCGCTGGAGTCTGCATAACCACTCGCTGATCGAGAGCCGGATCGTCGACCGAGACCGTCTGCGAGGCGACCTGGGCCGCGAGCCCGACCGCGTTGAGTTGGCCGGTGGCGCCCTCGACGGTCGCTCCGAACACGTCGGGAACCACAACCGGCGGTGGCCCCGAAGAAATGACCAAAGTTACCGTTGAGTCCGGCATCACCAGAGTGCCGGCCTCCGGTTCGGTTCTGATCACGATGCCTTCAGGCACGCTGTCTGACGCCTCGAGGCGCTGAGCCGGTCGCAAGCCGAGGTCGGCGAGTTGCTGGAACGCCTCGTTGTCTTCGATGTTCGACAGATCGGGCAGTTCGAACTCCTCCGGACCCTCGGAGACGACCAGATCGATCGCGGTCCCCGGAGGCAGCTCTACTCCCGACAACGGGGCTTGTTCGATGACCTCCCCGGCCGGTGCTTCGGTGTCAGGGCGCGTCGTCACAGTTCCCACAGCAAGGCCGGCTTCTTCGATTTCTGCCTCGGCCTCCTCCTGCGACAAACCGATGACGTTCGGGACGAGCACCGGTTCGGTCCCGCCCGAGACATAAACGAGTACAAGCTCGTTCGGGCGGAGCTCGGTTCCTGCTGGAGGTGTGGTGCTAATGACGATGCCTTCGGGCACATCCTCGGAAGACTGAATTCGCAGATCGACGCTGAAGCCCTCCTGTTGGAGCAGGACCAGTGCCTCACCCTCCGTCATACCGACCACGTTGGGTACCTCGATCAGTTCGGTCTCCGGGCCTGCGTCGTTCGAAGCCAGACGAAACACGAGGAACACCAGCAGGGCCAGAAGGGTGAGGAGTCCGAATGCTGTGAGGATGAACGGGATCTGGGAAGGACCGCGGTCCGGGAGGGTTGGCATCGTCTGGGTATTCGGTGAAGGTGCGGTCGGATGGGTCATGACCCGGGTTGTCGCGGCGGCCTCGATGGCTCCACCCGGCAGGGGTGCGGGTACGACCGCAGTGGGCACGTTCGGTGCCTGACCGGCCAGGATCCTGCTGAGATCGGCCTTGAATTCGTCGGCCGTCTGATATCGAAATGCTGGATCCTTCTGCAAGGCCCTGGTGACGACTGCGTCGAGTTCGGGAGGCACGTCACTGTTGAGAGTTGAGGGAGGGGCAGCGCTCGATGACACGTGCTGATAGGCGACAGCCACCGGACTGTCACCCTGGAACGGCGGCCGTCCGGCGAGCATCTCATACATCACCACGCCGAGTGAGTAGACGTCGGAACGTTCGTCGGCTGGCGTGCCCTGCGCCTGCTCGGGGCTGAAGTAGGTTGCGGTTCCAATGACTGCACCGGTCTTGGTCAATTCCTGGGAGTCGTCCCAGGCGCGGGCGATTCCAAAGTCGGTGACTTTCACGGTGCCGTCGGTGGCGAGAAGGATGTTCCCGGGCTTGACGTCACGGTGGACCAGGCCGGCCCGATGGGCGGCGGCGAGTGCCGAAGCTACCTCGGCTCCGATCTCAACGGCCCGGCGCGGGAGCAGAGCGCCTTCGCTGCGAAGCACGTCTCGAAGGCTGCGGCCGTCGACGAGTTCCATGACGATGAAGTAGGTATTTCCCGCCTGCCCCCAGTCGTAGACGCCCACGATGTTGGGATTGGCCAGGTTGGCGGCGGCCTGGGCCTCTCGCCGGAAGCGTTTGACGAAGGCCTCGTCGTTGGAGAACTGGGCGTGGAGGACTTTGATGGCGACCTTCCGCCCCAGGAGGGTGTCCTGGCCGAGATAAACGTCGGCCATCCCACCGCGGGCCAGGTGCGACGCGAGGTGATAGCGCTCGGTAAGGGAGTGAGGGAAGTTCATGGAGAACTGGCCGTGAGTCTAGGTGAAGGCTGGTTCCACGAACTTTCCACTCGGATCGGGCAGAGAGGGGTCATCTGTTCAGCCATTCACTGATCACCTGCGCCGCAATTGGTGCAGCCACCGAGCCGCCGCTGGCGTTTTCGCCCACATCGCCACCCGATTCAACGAAGACCGCCACCGCGATCGAAGGCTGCTCGACCGGGCCAAATCCTATGAACCAGGCGTGGGGCCGCCCTTCCTCGCCGGTGGCGGTGCCGGTCTTGCCGGCCACCCTGATCCCCGGCACGGCGGCCAGGCGCCCGGTGCCCTCGGTCACTACCCGTTCCATCATCTGGCTCATGATCGCGGCGGTTTCGGCCGAGAAAGCCGGCCGGGCCGGCCCCGGCGCCATCACTTCAACTTCGGTCCCGTCGGCGTCGAAGATTCGACCGACCAGATAGGGATCCTGGATCGACCCTTGATTCGCCACCGCCGCCGCCATCAGCGCCATTTGCAAAGGAGTGGCCCTCACGTCGCGTTCGCCTATACCGCTTTGACCGAGGGCCGCCGGATCGAGGCTAAGTTCGGCAGTGGGAAAGGCCGATTGGGCGACCGTCCAGGGGAACGGGATTTCTCCGTTGAACCCGACGTTGTTGGCGATCAGGCCGATCGATTCCGCTCCCACTTCGACTGCAATTCGGGCGAAGGTGGTATTGCACGACCGCACGAAGGCACGAAGGAGGGTGGTCGTCACTCCGTTGTTGCAGACGCCGCCTCCGGCGTTGGAGACGGTGGCCGTCGATCCGGGAAGTGGGAACTCGGCAGGGTCGGGAAAGGTTGTGTCGGCAGTGGCGAACCCGCTTTCCAGGGCTGCAGTTGCGACGACCGTCTTGAAGGTGGATCCGGGCGGGTAGATCTCGCGGGTGGCGCGGTCCGCCAGAGGCCGATTGGGGTCGTCGAGAAGCGACTGCCACTGAACGGCAGCGTCGGTGCCCAGCAACAGGCTGGGGTCGTAGGACGGCGTCGACACAAGAGCGAGCACCTCTCCGGTGGAGGGGTTCAGTGCCACGACGGCGCCACGCTGACCTCCTAGAGCTTGATGCGCCAGCCTCTGGAGATCGGCGTCGATGGTGAGTTGGAGGTTCAACGGCCTCAGGTCCCGACCCAGAATCACCGAAATCAGGTCCGAGATCGTCAAGTCGCGGCGCGAGCGCAGTTCGTCGGAGTAGGCAAGCTCCAACCCCTGCTGTCCGAACAGGAGACTCGAGTACCCGACCACGTGTGTGAAGGGCGATCCCTCCGGATAGGTTCGTATGTAGGAACCGGTAGTGTCGGGATCGGGATCGCTTCGCGCCAGAACCACTCCGTCGGCCGAGACGATGAGACCGCGCTCCTTTCCGCTCTGGGCGAGGTTGAACCGGGCATTGCGAGAGTCGAGTCGATAGGTGTCGGCTGCGACCACCTGAACCCACGAAGCCATCAACCCCAGCAAGCCGAAGGCAATGAGAACCGCCGTGGCCAGGCGCCGGGTAGGCCGATTCACACTTGCTCCTCGTGAGAGATACGGGCCAGAAGGCCGAGCAATAGGAAGTTGCCCACGAGTGACGAACCGCCATAGGACATGAAGGGGAGAGCGATTCCGGTAAGCGGAACCAGGCGCAGGACTCCGCCGATGATCAGGAACGTCTGAAGGCCCAGCACCCAGGTGAGCCCGGCCGCGGCGAGTTTCCGGAATCGATCACGAGATCGCAAGGCGATGCCGAAGCCGACCGCGACGAGGATCGCGTAGGCGGCCAGGACGGCCATCGAACCGGCGAAGCCAAGTTCTTCGGCTACCGCCGCGAAGATGAAATCCGTGTCGGCGTTGGGAATGAGAGTCGGTCGGCCGAGACCAAGGCCGCTTCCGGCGAGGCTGCCGGTCCCCATTCCGAACCAGGCCTGAGCCACCTGATAGCCGGCATCTTCGTAGGCCTGGAACGGAGTGAGCCAGGCGACCACACGCCTCGCCACGTGATCGAAGACGCGATAGGCCGCAAATCCTCCGGCCGCGGTCAGCAAGCCTCCGACGATCAGGTAGGACGGTTGGCCGGTGGCGGCGTAGAGCATTCCGATGAAGGCCCCGAACAGGAGAACCGAGGCGCCAAGATCCCGCTGGCCGATCAGCACGCCGATGCTCCCGGCCCAGACCGCCACGACGGGAAAGAGAAGGCGAGGCTCGGGGAGGCGGAAGGGCCCCACCCGGCGTCCTTCGCTGATTGCGAATTGGCGCTCCGCCAGGTAGCTCGCAAGGAAGAGGACGATCACCAGCTTGGCGATCTCACCCGGTTGAAAGCGGATCTCGGTCACCCCGAGGTCGACCAGGACCCACAACCGGCTCCCATTGGCCTGGAGTCCTTTG
>DATLEZ010000135.1:0-5438 GCA_035525055.1 Acidimicrobiia bacterium
GTGTCGACCAACTGGCGCTGGCCGACGATCACCTTTGCCACTTCCGCCCTGGCGGCTCCGAGGTTGGTGGCGAATTCCTCTGGCGTCATGGTTCTAACTCCGTGAAGTACTGGCGGACGAGGTCCTGAAGTGCGGCGGGAATCACGAGCCTGTCGAGCGAGTCGAGGGCCGCGTTCTGATACTCCGAAAAACGATCGGTGTAGCTCTGCAGCGGGAGGTTGTCGGTTCCCTGTCCGGCCGTGGATCCGGTGGGCTCGCCCGGGGTGCTGCCGCCTTCGAAGTCGACCCTGACCTCGTCGCCGAGTTGACCGGCGACCGGGTCGAACACCTGTGACCGGGACGGATCGCGAGCAGGGTCATCGTCGCCTTGACCGCTACCGACGCTTCCGGAGCCGGTTCCACCGCTGCTCGATCCGCTGCCGCTCCCGCTGCCACCCTGGCCGCCACCGCCACCGCCGCCACCGCCACCGCCGCCCCCCTGCCCCTGACCTTGGCCCTGACCTTGGCCCTGACCTTCGCCCTGGCCCTGGCCTTGGGCCTGGCCTTGGCCTTCACCTTCGCCCTGGCCCTCGCCCTGGCCCTCGCCCTGGGCCTGGGCGTCGGACAGACGCGCCTGGGCATCGCGGACGGCAGCTTGAGCATCGGAGCGGGCTATTGCGTCGGCTGCCTCTCCGGCTGCTCGTTCGACTTGATCGGCCGCCGCTCGCAACGCGTCGGACGCCTGGCCAATCGAGCTCGGGTCTCCGGCCGCTTGCTGAAGAGCTGACGCCGCCGTCGAGAGGGCATCGGACAGCTCCTGGTCGATGCCGGCGAGGTCCTCGGCCCGTGACGCCAGCTCGGCCGCAGCGGCGATCATCTCCGCAGGTGTTGAGGAGCCGAGTGACGCAGCCAGGTTCCGCAGTTGATCGGCCGCGGTCTGCCCTTCGGCAAGTGGGTTCTGGCTGAGTCGTTGCTCCAGGCCAGCCAGTGCGGTGCGGCGAGCGAGTTCGGCAGGATCGGCCTGCTCGGCCAGATCCTGACGGGCTTCCCCGAGCTCGGAAATCGCCTGGTCGAGGTCTTGCGCCTGCCTGAGCTCTTCGAGAAGTTGTTCGAGAGTCTCACGCACCTCGTCGGGAGCTTCCGCCGCCTCTTCGCTGAGACGTTCGATCTCCTCAGCAATCAGATCCATGTCGGCCTGGCGGCGGGCCAGGGCCACATCGGCCGAGGATGGGACGAGGGCGAGGATCAGAAAGCCGGCAACCGCGGCGGCCGCCAACCGCGGCATCGAACCCGAGGGGAGCACGCGTCCGAAGCCATCGAGGGTCCGGTTCTGCGCCCATGCGCCCGCAGCGGTCACCTGACGCCGGTCGAGATCATCGAGGGACTCGCGTCCGGTAAGTTCGAGGGCCGTCGAAACCCGATCAAACCCGCCCAACCTGCGGTCGACGGCGAGTGCTGCCCGAGCCGGTGAAGGACGACGAAGCCACGCAACGATCACCGCGAGCAGGGTCGCGATTGCCATTGCGGCGGCCGCGACCGGCTCGGCCCACGGCAACACCACAAACCGGGCAATGGCGACCAGAACTGCCGCCAGAGCAGCGGTCAAACCGACGGCGAGAACAACCAGATGCGACACCCCAGACATCAGCAAACGACGCCGGGCGGTCGCGATCAGCGATGCGATCGATTCAGGAAGGGGCATTCTTATACCTCTTTAGACGGAAGGGTCGAGCGGCAGGTGCACGAACCATACGACCGGCCCTCATCAAGGCGAGAGCGGACACAACCACGTAAATGATCAGGGTCCGCACCCAGATCGGTCCCCGGCGCAGGCGGACTAACTGACGCCCGTCGTCGGCCTGAATCCCGGGCAGCTCCACGAACCCGCCGCCCCCTCCAAGGACTCCGCCGCCCGAGACGCCCTGTCGAGCGAACAGGAGAGAGTCGATGGGAGTGAATGGTGTCAATTGTCCATCCGTCTTGAGGGACAGCGGGGCTTCGATGGCATCGACCATGGCAACGTACGGGTTAAGCCACGAGCTGTAGACCTCTCGACCGCGAGCCGGCACGATCGCTCCCCCGGCGCCCCGAATCACCAGCAACTCGGCCAGGAGCATCGCGATGGTGAAGAAAGCGATCAAAAAGGCAAACACGTAGGAGCCGGCGACGGCGCCGCGGCTGGAACGAGCCCGGGCCGAGATGGCCAGGGAAACGCTGCCGATCATGACGGCGGTCGCGATCATGATCGCCAGAGCGGCGAACACGTCGCCGAAGGACATGCCTCCGAAAAGGAGCGGCAACGCCATGATCGGAGCCACCGCCACCAGCAAAAGCAAGAAGTACGAGAGCGAAGAGGTGAGCTTCCCGAGGATCAATTGGAACGGCGAGAGCTGCGTCACCTGAAGCAGGCTCAAGGTCTGCCGCTCTCTCTCGCCCACGATCGACAGGGCGGTCACACCGGGGACCACCATCACCACCGCCGTCATCATGAGCAGGGCCATCGCCTGGAACAGGAACCTCCCCATGAACCCCGATGCGACCAGCCGGCCCAAACCGAAAAAGCCGTTGGCGACCTGCTGACCGACCAGATAGACGACGTAACCGATGAGGCCGATCCCGAGTGTCCATCCGAAGATGAACCAAGGCGCCCGTCGGGTGCGAAAACGCTCGAGCAGCTCGCGGGTCAGTACCGGGTTCACGACCGGTCATCCTCATCGTCAGCGGTGATCTGCAGGAACAACTCTTCGAGGCCAGCAGCATCCACTCGCCACTCGGCGACCTCGGTCCCCGTGGATACGACCTGGGCCAGAAGGCGAGCCGACTCCTGGTCGTCACCCGTCATCACAAACCGGACCCGGCCCTTCTCGACGTCGATCTCGCTGACCTCGGGCTGGCTGCCGATCAGCTGTGCAACCTCGTCGACCCGCTCGTCAGGCATGCGGACGGTTACCCGACGGTTCGACGTGAGGGCCTTGCGGATTTCGTCGAGGTCGCCATGGGCTTTGACCTTGCCGTCGTCGATGACAGCGAGGTGCGAACAGATCCCTTCCAGCTCCGAGAGGATGTGCGACGAGATGATGACGGTCTTACCGAGGCGGGAGAGCTCGGCGATGAGCTCGCGCAACTGGACCCGCGCGCGGGGATCGAGTCCCGAGGCGGGCTCGTCGAGCACGAGCAGCTGCGGATCGTGCACCAGCGAGCGCGCCAGCGACAAGCGCTGTTTCATTCCCCGCGAGAGGCTGTTCACGTCGGCATCGGCCTTGTGGTCGAGATCGACCAGCGCCAGCAAGTCACTGACTACGGCTTTGCGCTTCGGCCCTTTGATGTCGCTGGCGGCGGCAAAGAATTCGAGGTATTCGCGGGCGGTGAGATTTTCGTAGAACCCGAAGAAGTCCGGCATGTATCCGAGGAGACGGCGGACCCCTTTGGGGTCATTCTGAGGATCGACTCCGACCACTTCGACCTTGCCGGCGTCGCATGCCAGAAGGGTGCTGATCACGAGCATCGAGGTGGTCTTACCCGCTCCGTTGGGACCGATAAGACCGAAGACGGAGCCTTCCGGGATCTCCAGATCGATCCCATCGAGGGCCCGCACCGCACCGTAGTTCTTTTCGACTCCGGACAGCGTGGCAATCATCAGCTCCACTCCAGAGTGAATGCATACGGGCTCATCGGCAGCTCCAGGAACTGAGGGTCGTCATCGTCGTCGAAGGCACGGGCTCGCACCATGACATCGCCGACCGCGCTGCGATAGAGGTCGAGATCGAGGGTGTCACCGGCCGAGATCTCGTCATAGCTGGCGGTGGTCCAGTTGTAAGCGTCAAGGCGTCGGGGAATCTCGCCAAACATGTTGCTGACCTCAAGACTGGGATCACCCTGTGAGGTTGTGGCGAGATTCCACCCGACAGTCATCTCGTCGGTTGACAGCGACAGGTAACCGGGGCCGAAGTCGATCCAGCTTGCATCCCCGGTGTTCAGGAGATGGCTTGTGGCGGAGCCGATGGGCCCGATCTGAGACTCGATAGGAATGACGATCAGCGTCGTGCCGGCGACCTCGACCGCACGGCCATCGAGTTGGATCGGAACGGTCATCTGGTCGGTGAATCCGAAGAAGTAGCTGTTGGAACCTTCGAGCATGGCGTCGGCCGTGTAGCCAAGGTTCAACTTGGACCAGATGTAGGGATCGTTCCACAGTTGTCGCGCCTGGATGACGGCATCGCCCAGAGTCCCGAACTCATTGGCGCCCGAGCGGCCGGGGACAAGCTCGGCCCGCCCCGATCCGCCGATCGTTAGCGGCTCCGGAGCCACCTGGGCCCGCCCGGTGGCGACGATCCCCCAGGCCCAGTACTCAAGATCGGTGTCGTTGGTCACATCCACCACCAGTTCGGACTCGCCCATGACGGCGCTGATCTCGGGAAGCGGAGATGCCACCGGATTCCACCAGCCTTGAACGCCGGCGGCGCCGAGTTGTTCGAGAGTGAATCGAAACTCGCCGGTGCCGTCGGTGCGGACGATGGCCGAAGCCACCGGTATGCCTCCCATCATTTCGAGGTTTACCGAGCCTGGATACGCCAGCCACTGGGAAGGAACCGTCACGGTCTTTTCACCGCCTACCCCGGCCGCAACTGCGACCGCCGACCGGGCTTGCGGATCATCCTCGTCGGCGAGGATCACCGTCGCGTGATTGACCAGCGTGTTCTGCAAGCGCTCGCGCCCGGCCAGCCAGAAACCGGCCACGGCCAGCAACGACAACGCGGGCACAGTTACCCAGGCAAACTCACGACGCCCGACCTTGCGCAGGACCAGGAAGTTGACCGGTCCCACCAGAACCGCGTAGCCAATCACCGCTGCGAAGAGCCATGGAATGCCTGGTATCCGCTGATCACCGGCACTGGTAGCGGCCGACATGAGCTGAAGCTCCGGGCTTTGCCAGACGTCGCGAGGAGCGACGACGATCCGGGTCGGGTTGATCAGGGTCGACCAGTCGTCAACTTCGAGGGCAGTCAAAGACGGCACCGAGATGACCAGGCCAGCCCCGACGTTGTGGACTGATTGCCCGCCAACAACGATCGGGCTTCCCAATTCGAGTTCGAGCGCTGTGACGCCGTCGTCGGCCACTATCACCCGACCTCCGGAGGCGATCCATGTTCTGGTTGCTTCGGGAAGAGCCTGGGCTTGATCGAGAATCAGGTAACGAGCCGGATAGGGCCCGATCTCGAGAGCGGCGGCGTCGACTGCGGCGGTGACGATCTCCGCGCCGGTCACTGCCACTGCCGCCTCATCGATGGTGGCCACGAGTTCGGGGGACCCAAGGACGGCGACGACCGTTTCGTCCTGGGGTGCGCGCAATTGGATGTTGGTTGTCGCCGCCGGATCGGTTACGCCGTCAGCGAAGAGACGAAGGCTGGTCTGCACCGATCCAACCGGAGGCGCCAGGCGAACCATATAGGTCTTCTCTC
>DATLEZ010000136.1:0-13764 GCA_035525055.1 Acidimicrobiia bacterium
GGATGTACCGCGCCCGTGGCCAATCCGACCTCCACGACCCGTGAGCCTGAGCTGACTACTACCGCCACCGTGCCCCCAGCCTCCTCTCCGGCCACAACAGCCACAACGGCACCCCCGGACACCATCCCGATTCTTCCCCACACGACTGTCAGTCCGGCCACGATGAGAGGAAAACTGCTGATGGGTTACCAGGGTTGGTTCACCTGCCCCGGCGACGGCTACCCCATCAACGGCTACTACCACTGGATTCGCGACGGCTTCACCACCATCAACGTCGACAGCTTCCGAGTCGACATGTGGCCCGACACCACCGAGCTAACCGAGCCCGAGCGTTGTCCCACTGAACTCCAATATCCGGACGGGAGCCCTGCCTACCTTTACTCGGCGTCGAACTACAACACCGTCCTCCGGCACTTCCAATGGATGAGCGAGTACGGGATCGACGGGGTGTTCCTGCAGCGTTTCGGGAGCCAGATCATCAACTCGCGGACCCTGCATCAGCGCAACATCGTCACCGAGCATGTCCGCGAGGCAGCTGATAGCTACGGGCGCGTATGGGCAGTGATGTACGACGTGAGCGGCACAGACGAGAGAAACGTCGACCTGGTGGAAACCTTCGAGGAAGACTGGAAATACCTGGTCGATGTCCTCGGCATCACCGACAGCCCCGGATACCTGCACCATGACGGACTCCCGGTGGTCGCCATCTGGGGTCTCGGCTTCGACGATCGGCCGGGCACTCCCGAGGAGGCGCAACGGTTGGTCCAGTTCTTCCAAGAGAATCCCGACCCGAGATATCAGGCCACGGTGATGGGCGGGGTGCCTTTCAGTTGGCGGACCCTGGAACCCAACTCTCACACCGATCCGGCATGGGCCGACTTCTATTGCTCGCTCGACGTCATCAGCCCGTGGACGGTGGGTGCCTACGCGATCGAACAGAATGTGGACTTCTGGAAGCCCGCGATGGAGGCCGACATCGCTGGTGCCGAGGAATGCGGTGCAGAGTTCATGCCGGTGGTCTACCCGGGCCATTCCTATCACAACGCCGATCCGTCTCGACCGTTCAACCAGTACCCCCGCCGTGGGGGCAAGCTCTACTGGTATCAGGTGTTCTCCGCCATGAACGCCGGGGCGGAGATGATCTACAACGCCATGTTCGACGAGGTAGACGAGGGCACTGCCATGTTCAAGGTGGCGGCCACTGCGGCCCTAGCCCCGGACGGCCTTGAGGTGGTCACGATGGACGTTGACGGGGAGTGCCTTCCGAGCGACTGGTACCTCCGTCTCGCTGGTGAGGCTTCCCGAATGCTCCGCGGCGAGATCCCGACGACGGCCACGGTCCCAATTAGTCCCGCAGTGGATTGTCCGGGCGCCGGCTGACAACGAGGCCGGCGAGATCCCTCGGGGTCAGACCATGTAGGACCGGACGGGATTCTCCTCTTTCAGGATCGCCCGGTCGGCGGCGAAGGGTGAGAGATCCAGGTCTGTAGCTCCGTCCTGGGACAGGTCACACAGGAGTCGCCCGATCAATGAAGCGAACTTGAACGCATGGCCGGCGCCGATGGCGGTGTAAATACGTTCGGTGCCGGGGACGCGATCGACTACAAAGTCACGATCTGGCGTGAGGGTGTAAAGGCAGGTCTTGGCCAACCGCACACCTCCGTTGGCGGTCGGAAGATGTTGGTCTGTGAAGTCCTTGATGGCGGTCGTCGCTTCGGGGTCGGGGTGGAAAGTGCGGGTGTCGGCGTCGGTCACCACTTCGCACCTGTCCCAGGCAACCTTGACGGCCGGTTCGCCGAAGATGGGAAACCCGTAGAAACACGGAACGTCCATCCAGATCCAGACTGGAAACCGGGAGGGGTGAAATGCCGGTGCATCGATCGGGTCGAGATATACAACCTGCTCAAGAGTGACGTCGAGAGGAAACTCGACACCGACGTGTGAAAGCAAGCGATTGGTCCAGGCTCCAGCAGCCACCACAAGAGTCTCGGCTCGATACTCCTTGTCGGCCGCCACCACCTCTACCTCACCGTCGACCTCGCGGATTGAAGTGACAGGCGCAGTGTCGATCAGGGTCGCGCCATTTTCTATCGCCACGGCTCGATGAGCCTGGTTAGCGCGCGCGGCCATCGCAATACCCGATTGGCCCTGATAGAGGGCCACGACATCGCCGGGCAACCGCCATTGCGGCCACCTCTTCATCACTTCGACGGCATCGAGTTCTTCGAAGGGCACGCCGGCAGCATTCATCGAGGTTCGATAGGCGTCGAGGCCGATGACGCTCGACGGGGACGCCAGATCGAGGCCTCCTGTGCGAAGGATCACCTGTTCGCCGGACTCGACCTCGAGGGTCTTCCACGCCTCGTACGCCGACTTGGCCAACTCCACGTAGCCGGGCGTGTGGTACGAGAGTCGAATGATGCGGCTGTGGTCCTCGGATGCGCCGCGGCCGTGACCTAGCTCGAACTGTTCAATACCGAGGACCTCTTCGCCGAGGCGTCGCGACAGCCAATAGGCCGCGGCGCTGCCGATCCCTCCGAGCCCGAGGACGATCGCCCGAAAGTCGCTCACCCCAGCTGGTCACCGATGTAGCGGCGGATGTCCTTCGACCAATCTTCCATCGGGGCGTAGAAACCCGTGTTGAAACGCCTCGACGACATGCCTCGCTGGACCAGCTGACAAGCCTGCCAATCCTGACGATTGACCAGGTCCCAGAAATCGACCGCGTCGGACGGGTCGAATCCATCCTTTGCAATCTCGTCTCGATGAAAGAGGAAGTCGCAGGCGACGGTGGTGGAGTCGGGAGCATGGGGCCACAGAGTGAATGCGGCCACATGATCGGCCGAAAGGCTCAGCATGAGGTTTGGATAGATGAGCTGACCCTTGTGACGTTCCTTCTCCTCGGGCGACAAGCCGGGAAATGGCTGGCGGGTGGTGGTCCCGGTGGCGGTGAAAGTCCACGCTCCCTCCCGGTGCTCGATCCCGTTCTCCCAATCGAGGTCGCCCCCACCACCCTGCTTGAACGCCGGAACCAGTTCGCAGAGCTCGGGGTGCACGGGGCCGCAGTGGTAGCACTCGTTGTAGTTCTCGACGATCGCCTTCCAATTGGCGGCGACCGGGTAGACGATGCGGACGGCGGTGACGAGATCGGTCAACGGATAGTTCGACAGAAACGCGTCGGCTCCGGCCAATTGAGCAATCATCGGTGCCGCTTCGGCCGGCTCGAGGTGGACCCAGACGAAGCCTCCCCAGGTGTCGACGGCCACAGAATGGAGGGGAAGGTCCTCCTTCCTCAACCCATCGCTCTCGTCGAGATAGGGAGCCGCTCGAAGCCGCCCATCGAAGGAATACGTCCAGCCGTGATAGGGGCATTGAATCGAGCCCTTGAAGGTTCCGGATGGCCCGATCTCCGTTTGCCCGGGCTTGCCCTCGCTGGGGTCCAGGACCGACCCCCGGTGGCGGCACAGGTTGTAATAACCCGATAGCCCGCCGTCCCGATTGCGAGTGACGAGAACACTCTCCCCGGCTATGTCGCAGACGAGATGGTCTCCGGCCTCAGGGATTTCCTCGACCCTCCCCACGCACATCCACTGTCGAAAGAACACCCGCTCCCGTTCCTGTTGGTATGACTCAGGCGAGACATAGCTGGAACGAGGAAGGGTGGGCTCCATTGGCCTCAGGCTAGAACGCCAAACCGCTCCCTAAGCCCACACCCTCGGGATCGATTCCTGCCAGCGGCGTTCCCAGAACTTGTGCTTGTCGTTCAGGGCGGCCAGTTCGATCGCCAGATCGAACACTTCGCCGTCGGTGGTGAGTTCCAGCGAGGCGACGGTTCCTACCGACCAACCGGGACGGTCGTAGCTCACGCGCCCATCGAATCGCACCCGGGTCGAGTTGGGGTCGTCGTCGGCGACCGATACCGACCAGGCCAGGTCCGCCTCGATCCTCAAGTCGTTTCGATCGGGAAGCTGGTCGACCCCCGCCGCCCGCTTTTCGTAGACCGTCGAACCGTCGCCTTTCTTCACCGACCATGTCAGTTCTTCGGATAGCTCGATCACGGGCGGTTGGGGGGGTGGCGGTGATTCTCCGATGTCGAGTCGCGACGACGCGGGACGTGGCGGAACCAGGGGCAGGATCAATTTCGAACGATTCGGATCGATCGTGAGGGAGAACCTGCGACCGGGCGGAAAGACAATCGGGAAATCGGCGCCGGCTATCGCCAGTCGCAGCCGCCAGCCCTCCGGCACAAGCACCGACGAACCGAGCAGCGGGAATCGCACCTGACGCCCGACGCCGGCCCGGATCGGAACAGGATTGGAAAGGTCGTCGGGAAAGACCAGATTGCGGCTCCCCCGACAGATGAGATGTGCCTCCCCTTCGGGACTGACGATGAGCAGGCGGGCCCCCGCCACACCAACCGGCTGATCGACAGTGAGGTGCAGGTCGACCTCGGGCAATCCGAGTATGTCGATCGACTCGGGCAAAGGATCTGTCTCGAAAACGAGGGAGGCTTCATCGTCGGCCGTGGAATCCTTGCTGCCCAACCCGGCCCTGTCCCAGAACGGCGCATGCGACCCCACCCACTGCGGTCCTCGCCAGGAAAGCGGGCCTTCGTGACTGAGGTCCGCCAACGAACTCTGCCAAGTCAACGCATCCGCGGCCGGCCACGAGGGCTCCGCCCGCCAGTAACCCTGAGACCTTGTTCCGTCATACGGAGGCTCGGTCCTTATCCACGCCGTCAACTGAGGCATGTCCATGACGCCGTTGTCGTCGCCTCGCAGGTGATGTCCAAACCAGCGCGCCATCAGGTCGAGATGATCGAAAGTTGGAGCGGGAACTCCGGTCGCCGGGCGGTAGTGGCCCCAGGGTCCAATCACGGCCCGTTTGGGGCAATCAAGACGCTCCAACAAGGCCAGCATTCCATCGACGTAGCCGTCAAGCCATCCGCCGATTAGAAGGGTTGCCGCTTCGATCGATCCGTAGTCGGCGCAAGGGGAACCATGCAGCCAGTAGCCGTCGCGCTGCTGGTGGCGAAGCCAGTTGAACGGCCACTGCGGGGTGTGTTCGAGCCGCTCCATCCACATCTCCATCCAGCGATCGCCGACGATGTCTGGATCGGGCGGAAGACCGTTGTATGCCACCATCAATCCGGGCCAGTCGGCCTGCTCGGCGGCATGGAGTGAGCCCCCTACATAGTGAACATCACTGGCGAAGCGATCGTGAGTCGCGTGAGCGGCAACGATCGCTTTGAGCTCCGGCGGGCGCGCCATAGCCGCCTGCAAGGACGAGAAGCCTCCCCACGAGATCCCCCACATTCCGACGTTGCCATTGCACCACTCCTGCTCAGCCGCCCACGTCAGAATCTCGAGGGTGTCGGCCATCTCCCGGGCGGTGTATTCGTCGGTCGCAATCCCTTCCGAGGCTCCCGACCCCCGAACGTCGACTCTGACTCCGGCAATCCCCCGTTGAGCCAGATACGCGTAGGTGAGCCAATCGGGACCGAAGAAGTCCTCGTCCTTGCGATAGGGAACCGACTCCACGACAACCGGAAATGGTCCGTCGCCCTGTCCATCGGGTAGGTAAAGGGTGACGGCGACTCGCACGCCGTCGGCCATCGTCACAAAGACGCGGCGATCGATCCGAACCGGGTAACGGGGTTCTTCGGGCATTTGGAGCCCCAGGAGCCTAGGTGAGGTGATGCGATCTCACCGTCGCGCTTGGATCGCTTCGAGAACTAGGGTTTCTGTCGTGGGAGACACCCCAGCCAAGCCGGTCTACTACTCCGATTACCTCCAGCTCGATCGGCTGCTCGGCAGCCAGCAACTGGCTTCCGCCGCCGCCGGAGAGCCGGTCCACGATGAGATGCTGTTCATCATCGTCCACCAGGCCTACGAGTTGTGGTTCAAGCAGATCCTCTGGGAACTGGACGAGGTCGCCAAGCTGCTTGCCCCGGCACGAGTGCCCGAGACGGCGATGCTGCGGATCGTCGCCCGGCTCGATCGAATCACCGAGATACAGAAGCTGCTGATCGAGCAGATCACAGTGCTCGAAACCATGACTCCGCTCGACTTCCTCGAGTTCCGCAACTACCTGATACCGGCCTCGGGCTTCCAGAGCGTCCAGTTCCGGCTGATCGAAAACCGGATGGGGGTTCGGCCCGAGGACCGCATCAAACTGGCCGGCAATCCGTACACCGCCGCTTTGAACCAGGCCGATCGCGGCCGGGTCGAGGAGTCCGAGGCGCAGCCGAACATCTTTGATCTGGTGGAAGCCTGGCTCGAGCGCACTCCGTTCTTGGATCACGGCGACTTCCACTTCTGGGACATCTACCAGGCGGCCGTCCACGAGATGCTTGAGCACGATCGGGGAGTTGTCGCGACAAACCCCAACCTCAGCGAGCCTGAGCGAGAGGCTCAGCTCAAGAGCTTCGGGCAGACCTTCGCCCTATATGAGGCGGTGTTCGATGAGACCAAGCACAAAGCGCTGGTGTCGGCGGGGGAACGGCGGCTCTCTCATCGTGCGTTCCAGGCAGCGTTGTTCATCAACCTCTATCGCGACGAACCGGCACTTCAGGAACCATTTCGACTGCTGACGCTATTGATGGACATCGATCAGGGTTTCACGTCGTGGCGCTATCGGCACGCCCTGATGACCCAGCGAATGATCGGCCGCCGGGTCGGCACCGGCGGGTCAGCCGGGGCGGCCTATCTCACACGCTCGGCTGATCGCAACAGAGTGTTCGGCGATCTTTTCCAGCTTTCGACCTTCATGATCCCGCGCTCGATGCTGCCCGCGCTGCCGGTCGACCTCGAGCGAACGATGCGGTTTCGATTCGAAGACGTATGAGCCACAAGAAGTTGTTCCGGCGTTTCCTCGAAGCCGACAAGGGAAGGCTCCACTTCGCGGCTCATAGCCATCACCCGTGGCCCGACGTGACATTCGAGGCCCACACCAGGGCCTGGGAAGATGCCGCCCGGCTCATGGACGACAAATGGGACACGATTTTCGGCCGGGTCATCCCCGAGATCCGCATTCGGATCTCGGCATTGCTGACCCTGCCCGATCCGGGCACGCTCGTATTCGCACCGAACACGCACGAGTTCCTCATCCGGTTGTTCTCGTGCCTCAGCGCGCCAATCCGAATCGTCACCACCGATGCTGAGTTCCACTCCTTTGATCGCCAGGTGCGTCGCTGGGAAGAGGCCGGGCTAGCTGAGGTCGTACGAGTGGCAGCGGAGCCGTTCGACAGCTTCTCGGATCGAATGTGGATGGCGGTCCGAAACGCCACCATGGTCTACCTCTCGCAAGTGTTTTTCGATTCGGGTTACGTCGTCGAGAAGCTCGACGGGATCATCGCCCAAGCGCCGGAGGACTCGTTCGTCGTTGTCGACGGCTACCACGGCTTCATGGCGCTACCGACAAATCTCAGTGGACTCTCGGAGAGGATCTTCTATCTGGGAGGCGGCTACAAATACGCCATGTCGGGTGAGGGAGCCTGCTTCATGCATTGCCCTCCGGGCTTCGGCGGGCGCCCGATCGACACAGGCTGGTTCGCCGGCTTCGATGACTTAACCAAGCGCGAAGCCGAGATCTCCTACGGCCACGACGGCGACCGTTTCTGGGGAGCCACTTTCGATCCCTCCGGGTTGTATCGGCTCCTGGCGGTGCTCCGGCTGATCGAAGCCGAAGGCATCACGCCGGCGGTCATCCATCGCCACGTCGAAGAGTTGCAGCAGCAACTATTGGCGACCGGGGCGGTACCAGGCGAGTTGATCCCGGCGGCAGGCATGCCGCGGGGCAACTTCCTGACCTTCCGCACCGACGACGCCGAAGCGATCTACCAGGGCCTCCACGACCAGAATGTCATCGTCGATCACCGGGGTGATCGGCTCCGGATCGGTTTCGGGATCTATCAAGATCCAGACGACGTCGAGCGCCTGGCGAAAGCCGTTTCAGCCCTGTAGCCGTTCGGTGACGAAGCGGGCGTAGAAGCCCGGCCAATCTTCGGTGCTGCCCGAGGCCTTGTGAGTCTCCGCGGCAGTCGCCAGCAACGCGGCCAGATGAGCCTCGCCGACCTCCGGTGCCGGCTCCGGCAATCGCTCGAGCAGCCAGACGGCGTACCAGGTCGGCCAATCCGGATCCTCGCCGTCCGTCGCCGAGAAGGCTCTGTGATGAGCCGGGCCGACCTGGCTGAGCAACTCCGTCCATCCCTCGAGAGTCATGCCAGTTCGACCTAGGTGAGAACCGGGATCTTCTCCATGGCCGCCCGCACCTTCTCCTCGGGATAGTCGTAGTCGACGAGTTTGCCGTCGAGGAAATCGCGGTAGGCACCCATGTCGAAATGCCCGTGGCCGCAGAGGGCTGTGAGGATCACCTTTGACTCTCCCGTCTCCTTGCACTTGAGAGCCTCCCGGACCGCGGCGGCGATGGCATGGCTCGGCTCTGGCGCGGGGATGATGCCCTCGGCGCGGGTGAATTGAACAGCGCGCTCGAAGCATTCGACCTGACCGATCGCCTCGGCTTCGACCAGACCGAGTTCTTTCAAGTGCGACACCAGGGGTGCCATGCCGTGGTAGCGCAAGCCACCGGCATGGATCGGCTCCGGAATGAAATCGTGACCAAGCGTGTGCATCTTGACCAGCGGCGTCATCCCGAGAGTGTCGCCGAAGTCGTAGGTGTAGACACCTTTCGTCAACGATGGCGAGGCGGTCGGCTCGACGCAGCGAATGGTCGGTGCCATCTTGCCTGCCAGCTTCTCGCGGAGGAACGGAAACGAGAGGCCGGCAAAGTTCGAGCCTCCTCCGGTGCAGCCGACCAGGAGATCGGGGGTCTCGCCGATCTTGGCCAACTGCTTCAGCGCTTCCTCTCCGATCACCGTCTGGTGCATGAGTACGTGATTGAGCACGCTGCCGAGCGAGTACTTAGTCTCGGGATCCCCGGCCGCGGCTTCGACCGCTTCGGAGATGGCGATGCCCAGGCTGCCGGGCGAGTTGGGGTCCTGAGCGAGGATGGTCCGACCGGCGTTGGTCAGTTCCGACGGGCTGGAATGAACCTTCGCGCCGAAAACCTCCATCAACGTGCGCCGATATGGCTTCTGCTGATAGGAGGCGGACACTTGCCATACCTCGCACCCGAGGCCGAACTGCGCACAGGCAAAAGCGAGTGCACTGCCCCACTGCCCGGCACCGGTCTCTGTGGTGAGGCGCTTGGTCCCTTCCTGAGCGTTGTAGTAGGCCTGGGGAACGGCAGTGTTGGGTTTGTGAGAACCGGCCGGGCTCACTCCTTCATACTTGAAGTAGATCCGCGCGGGGGTGTCGAGAGCCTTCTCCAACCGAAGAGCCCGATAGAGGGGTGTGGGCCGCCACATCTTGTAGACGTCGAGCACCGCCCCCGGGATGTCGATATAACGATCCTGTGAGACCTCCTGCATGATGAGGGCCATCGGAAAGAGCGGTGCAAGATCGTTCGGACCGATCGGCTCGTGGGTGCCCGGGTGGAGAACCGCCGGCGCTGGCTCCGGGAGGTCGGGCTGGATGTTGTACCAGGCGCCCGGAATCTCCGACTCGTCGAGAATCACCTTCGTCACATCAGCTGCCATGAGCCACCTTCTCTAGGGAAGCGGAAACTAGCAACCGCTCGAGTTGGGTGCGTCGGAGGATGTCCCCCCGCTTGCGGGGTCAAGGCTCTTTGTTCCGGCTTGGACTCTTACGAATTGCGGAACAAAGAACCTTGATCAGACCGATCGAGCGAAGCGAGATCGAGGGGGGTGCGCGAACTACGGCCGCACTCCTTCCTCAAAATCGCTGCCGGTTCGTCTCGGACCGCTACCGCTCACCAACCGGGACCCAGCGACGGCCGGTGGGGCCGATGTAGACCGATTCCGGTCTGATCAGGCGGCCGGAGCGTTGCTGTTCAAAGGTGTGGCCGATCCATCCAGCCACGCGACCGGCGGCAAAGGTGGGGGTGAAGAGGTCGGTGGGGAGGCCGATCCCATGCAACAACAACGCAGTGAAGAACTCGACGTTGGTCCTCAGGTTTCTTCCCGGCTTGGCTTCCTCGAGAAGTCGCAGCACCGTTGCTTCGACATCCTTGGCGAGCTCATAGAGCGCCATGTCCCCTTCGGCTTGATACATCGCCTCGGCGGCGTGGGCGAGGACGTCGGCCCGGGGGTCACGCACCTTGTAGACGCGGTGGCCGAAGCCCATCAATCGCTCGCCTCTCACCAGCTTGGCGCGAATGTACTCCTCGGCCCGATCCGCCTGACCGATCTCGAAGACCATGTCAAGGGCAGGACCGGGAGCCCCGCCGTGCAGCGGTCCCTTCAACGCACCGATGGCTCCGGTGACAGCCGACACCATGTCCGACTCGGTGGCGATGATCACGCGGGCGGCAAAGGTGGAGGCGTTGAGTCCGTGGTCGCTAACGGTGTTCAGGTAGGTCTCAAGCCCCGGATGGTGGCCGGTCCCGGTTCCCTTCCGGTCAGCATGTACAAGTAGTTGGAGCTCCGACCGAGATCCATCCGCGGGGGAATCGGATCCTGATCGTTGAGAAAGCGCCAGTACGTAGCAATTGCGGGAGGGATGCGAGCGGTTATGGCCTTGGCTCTCGCCATGTTGTCTTCACCCGAGAGATCCAGGTCAAACGTTCCCGCAGCCATACGAAGCGCATCCATTGGCAAGACGCGGTGTTTGGCGGCCTGCTCGAGGAGGGAGTACGTCGCGGCTGGCAGTTCGCGATAGCTCGCCATAGAAGACTTGAAGGTGTTCAGAGTGTCGGTATTGGGAAGGTCGCCGTACCAAAGCAGACAGCAAATCTCTTCGAAGGTGGCGTTGGCGGCGAGTTCCTCAAGGGGAAACCCGCCGATGATGAGTTCGCCCTTCTGACCGTCGACGCTGCTGAGTGTTGTCTCCGCCGCGACGATTCCTTCTAGACCGGGCCGGTACGTATTGTCCGTGGTCACCGCGGCGATCCTAGGAAGCGATGACCTCTGTGGCGAAAGTGAAATGGCCCGTGATCGTGGCCTTGGCCGCTGTCGGCGTGGTTTGGCTGGGCCAGGGGATCGGTTTGATCGATGGCAGCTTTATGAGCGGCGAGCCCCTCTGGGCGATTGTTGGCGCGGTGATGTTGGTGGGAGCGGGCGTCCTGACAGTCGCTCTGCGACGGGGCCGCTAGCGCCTCCCACCCTCGTCAGGGAGAACTGAAGCCCCCTTTGTGGCCGGTGTCTTCTCCTTGAAGACCGAAATATGGCCGGAAGGCTCGAGGTATGCCCGTCGCACTTCACCGAGGTACTCCACGCCTTTCTCGCGCAATCCCATGAAGACCTCGTTCTGCGAGAGATCCTCCTGGTCGAGGGCATCGGCCAAGACCACGCCATCCCGCACCAACAGCACGGGGACGCTCTCGATCAGCCGCTCTACGCCTTTATGTCGCTCGGTGAGCTTCACCAGGGTGCGCTCGAGCGCAACCACAGCGGTGATGACGATGATTCCATGTGCGAGTGGTACGTCCGTGTAGAACATCGGATCGCCCACCGCCGATCCCAGGGCCACGATGATCACCAGTTCGAACGGTGACAGCTGACCCAGCCCGCGCTTGCCGAGAACCCGAACCAGAGCCAGCGTGTACAAGTACATGACCGCCGTCCGCAAGACGATTTCGAGCACCAACTCGACGGTCAGGTCGCCCAAGAAGATTCGATCGAATTCCATTTCACCAAGCTATCGAAAGGGCCCCTCACCCTGACGAGTAGAGGGCCCTGTCAATCCCGGACGTCGGGGACAAACCTGGGCCGGGTCACCGAATAATTGGATCATCGGGTGGCACGCCCGAATCTCGCACGGAGTCAACCGTTCGGGCTGTGGCGGTGCGCTGGGTCTGGATCGTCGGTGACACCCAGGCGCTCAGGAGAGCCACAGCGCCCCCCACCGCGTAGAGCCAGCCGATCCGCTCGTCGCCACCGAGAGCGGCGGCCAGAGATTCGGGCTCGATGGCGTAAACAAGGCCGAACGCGAGAGCAATCAGACCTAGCGTGGTCAAGCCACTTCGGCTCCCAAGGACGGTGCCGGCGGCTCCCAGGAAGAAGAGTCCGGCCACGAGATGGATAATGCCCATTAGGAGCGTGTGCTCGAAGCCGAGGACGGCCGCAGTCTCACCAGTGAGCGAATCAAAACCTACCCGGAGGATCGCCACCGCCCCGAGCACGGTCAGAAACAGACCAATTACGCCGGCGACAATTTGGGAAGGGCTCCAGGTCTTGCGGTCGACCACCGTTCGGGACTCAGCCTGACTGATGTGGTCGGGGCCGTCGGAATGAACCGTCATTTGTTTCCTCCGCTCACAAGCTAGCAAATGGACATACCCGCGATGTTAAGACATCAAACCCTCACCCGCTCGATGGAATAACAGCCGTCCCCACCAGTTCAACCTTCGCGACGGGATCAAAGAGCTCCCGTACTCCGAACAAAGCCATGGGCGGATAGTGGCGACCGAATACCTCGCGGTATGCCTCGCCCAGTTGGCGTCGAAGGCTCCGATAGGCGGTGACGTCGGTGACGAAAATATGGAGGTTGACGAGATCGGTTCTGGAGGCACCTGCGCCTTCGAGTGCCAGAGCAACATTGCGGCACGATTGCGCGAACTGTTCTAGGAGGTCCTCGGCGATGGTGCCATCCACCCTGTGCCCCGCCTGCCCGGCCAGGAAGACAATCCGCCCTGGTTCAGCGACCGCGGCATGGGAGAAGCCGATCGCCTCCGGCAGTTCCGGTGGATTGACAAATAGGTGGCTCATTGGCAAGTGGTTCATGGGCAGGTGGCTCATCGTGCCCGCTACCTGCCGGTCCACTCAGGCCGCTGGCCGCTCTTGAACGCTTCGTAGAAGCGGTGATGATCTTCACCGGTCATCAGAAGGGCCTGGGTCCAGGCTTCGAGTTCCATCGACGCCGCCAGGTCCATGTCGAGCTCCCGCGTCAGAAGGGACTTGGTGGAGCCGTAGGCCCAGGCGGGACCGCTGGCCAGTCGTCGGGCCAGACCCGAGGCTTCCTCCATCAGGGCCTGATCCTCGACCACGCGGTTGACCAGCCCGATGCGCTCGGCGGTGGCAGCCGGAACGGCCTCGCCGAGAAGAAGGAGCTCCGTCGCCCGACCGAGCCCAATTACCCTCGGAAGGAGGTACGCCGCTCCCATGTCGGCCCCGGCCAGGCCCACCCGGGTGAAGAGGAAATGAAACGCCGCCGAGTCGGCCATGACTCTGAGATCGGCGGCGAGGGCGATGACTGCTCCGGCTCCGGCTGCAACGCCGTTGACGGCCGCGATGATCGGCATCGGCAGTTCCCGCATTCTCTGCACCACTGATCCCGTCATACGGGTGAACTCGAGCAAACCCCTTGAGTCCAGTGTCTGAAGGACGCCGATGATCTCGTTGACATCCCCTCCCGAGCAGAACCCGCGGCCCGATCCAGTGACGACCAGGACCGAGACGTCGCCGCGATTGGGAAGCTCGAAAAGCAGATCTCGGAGGTCGGCGTACACCTCGAACGTCAGGGCATTGAGTTGCTCGGGTCGATCGAGGGTGATCGTTCCGACCCCGTCCGCCACCTCAAACTTGAAGTGGTCCCACGATTCCGTCAGTGGCGCCGAAGCCCGATATGGCGACATCAACCGTGCAACCTAACGCATCAAGGGCCGTCGGTAGAGGTACGGATCGATCCGAATCAGATCGGCGCGGCCCGCGGCGATGGCAGTGTCGGCCTCATCCCGGGACGTGAT
>DATLEZ010000137.1:0-3684 GCA_035525055.1 Acidimicrobiia bacterium
AGGGAATGCGGGGGATCGACCTCCTGCACCTCCCAGTAGGCGTGCGGCTGGTCGCCCTCGGGTCCGGTCATGTGGTACTCGACGCGGCCGCCGGGCTTCAGTTCGTGTCTCGTGAAGGTGGCGGGGTAGGTAGGCGGGCCCCACCAGCGCTCGAGCTGGCGCGGGTCCGACCACAGCTCCCACACCCGCTCGGGTGAGGCGTCGAACTCGGCTTCAAGGGTCAGGCTCCGGGCCTGCGGATCCTTGCGAACGGTGGTCACGGTCATGTCTCTGTCTCCCTCGTGTATTCGTTGACGAGCTGGGTCATCCGGTCGATCCGGCCGCGCCACAGCTCTTCGTACTGGTCGAGCAGCCGGCGCGCTACGCGAAGGCCCTCGACGTTGGTGCGCACGACCTTGCGTCGCCCGATGCGCTGCTTGGTGACGAGGCCGGACCGCTCGAGGATGGCGATGTGCTTTTGCACCGCCGCGAAGCTCATCGGGTAGTGGCTCGCCAACTCGGCGACGCCCTCCTCGGAGTCGATCGCGCGGCGCACGATGTCGCGACGGGTGTTATCCGCCAGAGCGCCGAACATGCGGTCGAAGTCGGGAGGGGCGATCTGCATTCATACAACCATACGGTTGTATAACGAGGGTTGTCAAGGCAGCTGTTCATGAAGGCAACCGATGACTGAACTGGGGCCACGCCAACGCCATCGGGCGCCGTTGAAGGCGAAGCTCGCCAGCTGACGAGGGCCTCGCTACCTCAGGTGCCTGGAACGTCTTGGGTGATTGCGGGTTCGGGCTTCCTTGACGCGTAGCTGCGGGAGATGTTCCGGTAGGCGTTTGAGTTGAGGGCGAGGATCGTCGCCAGTAGACCGATGGAGCCGGCGATGATGAAGACGAGGGCCATGCCCCGGTCGGGTCCGGTGCCGAACCAGCCTCCGATCGCGTGGGCGCCGGCGCCGTCGGTCATGAACGGGATCACCCACGCTTCGGCGATGGGTCCGATGAGGAATGCGGTGACCGGGGAGGCTGCGGTTTCTACGGTCTGGGCGAATCCGAAGACCCGGCCCTGTTCGCGATATGGCACCACTCTTTGGATGATCGTTTGCTCGGACGCCTCCGCCGCAGGGATGAGGACCATGTAGAGGAAGAACCCAATCACAAGGGGGAGTACCAGCGAACGGATCGGGAAGACAATGGTGATGGTCCACATCACAAGGTTGACGAGCAGCAAAGTGCGAACGGGATTGCGCCCGAGCCCCCGGCGGGCGACGATGAGACCGCCGACGATGAACCCGAAGCTTGAAACGGCGAGAAGGAATCCCCAGGTCTCGACCGTTACCAGTTCCAGCCCAAAGGGATCCATCAGCGCCATGAACACCCCGCCCAGAAAATTGTTGAACGTGCTGAAGAACAGCAGGGCAAGCAGCCCGGGTACCAACCGCACCGCATGCAAAGCGCCGCGGAGGTCGAACTTCGTCGGTCGCTCGGTTGCGGCCTCGTCATGGGTGTGGGGCGCCGAGTCGTTGTCGATGCGGATCGTGGCGAGGTGGGCGCCAGCGATGACAGTCAGGGCGATGGTGATGATCAGACAGGCACCCATCCCGAGCTGACCGATGGCGAGACCGCTGAAGACCGATGTGAGCGCAAACGCCACCCCATTGGCTGTGCCGACGAGGCCGTTTGCCTTGGCACGACGATGGACCGGCACGAGCAGGGTCACCGTTGTCGAGAGGGCCACTGCTCGGAGGTTGCCGGCCACAGCCCCGGCAAGGACAAGGGTGACAAAGACCCAGGTGTGGGGCTGACTCAACTGCGGAATGGAACCGGCCGGAGCGACCACATAAGCGATGCCGGAGAGAATGAAGAGAACAAGCGAGGAAGCATTCGACAGCACCATCGAGGTCTTCCGTTTGTTCCGGTCGACGAAAGTACCGAAAAAGATGCCGGAGGCGGCAAACAGCAGCATGTATGACCCGCCGATCACGGACGACGCGATGACGGATCGAGTCTCGAGGTACACCCAGAAAGTGAGCGCGAACCAGAGGAAGTTGTTAGTGATGCTGGTCACCACGGTGTTGGCGACCAGCCGATTGAAGCTCCGCACCGATCGCACCTTATCTGGGTGGTGATGGCTGCCAAGCCGCTACGAACGGAACGTACCTGGAGGGCGTCGAGGCACAGGTTGTTGCGTCTCGGGGAGAATCGGCACTCGGCTCCAACTACACGATCGTTTAACTCGCGCGTTGGGAGTGACGGCTCCGAGACCAATTGGCAGGCTGTCGGCTTTCGACATTGCACAACTCCAGCGGGATCGGGGCACGTTCGAGGGTGAGCTGAGCCGAATCATCGACAACCAGCCGAGTGACGAGGCGTCCGCAATGGGGGCGCTGGGTGCCACTATCGCCCGACCAGCATCGGCTCGGATGGTTAGCACTTGTCGAGCAGAAGGGATTCTCGATGCTTGTGTTATTCCACTCGCGTTAAGAGTTCGTTTGGCGGCAGGTCCCATACTCGGTGGACATGCAGAGATCCGGCGAGACAGTCGACATCACATGGGATGTGATGGTGCCTGCTGAGGCGCACGACTGCGGGATGTAGAACGTCGACAGGAGGCAGGACTATGAGGTTTCGAGGCATTTTCCAGACGGTGCTTACGTCGGGCTGCTAATCGCGGTGGTGGCATGCGGCGCAGCCGGTGGCGATGGAGAGGCAACCACGACGACCACGCCGGCCGATTCGGGCGTCACGACGACGGTCGCGGGCACCGATGCGACCGAGCCAGCCCCCACGACCGAGTCCGCCCCCACGACCGCTGGCGGGGACGAGCCCGGCTCCGGGAGTTCTTCAGGCCTGCCGGAAATGAGTGGTGGGAGCGCCACGTTCACGCTTGCAGGTGAAACTGAGGAGTTCGACTGGTTCGTCTGCTTCTACGGGGACGCTGTAGCAGTGCCTGGAAGAGGATGACGATCTCACCTTCTTGGGTGTAGGTCGGCGAGGAGGGTCTTTCCCGTCCATGGAGGGCGTCGAGGCACAGGTTGTTGCGTCTCGGGGAGACTTTGGTTTTGGCACCAGCTACACGATCTTTTACACACGGGTTGGAGCCGACGGCTCCCAGACCAACTGGCAGGCAGTAGGCGACATCGCACAGCTTGACGGAGACCGGGTCACCTTCGAGGGGGAGCTGAGCCCAATCATCGACAACCAGCCGAATGACGAGGCGTCCGAAATGGGGGCGCTGGACGCCACCTGTAGCCCTAACAGCATCGGCGAGGATCAGTAGCGGGTCCGGGCACAGGACACCGACGGCACGGCGGCGGCGGCGAGCAGTGTGCGCCGGCCGAGAGCTATGAGACAGCGCGACTTCTCGCGCCTGTCCCAACGTCGTCTAGGCGGCACCGGTCACCTCGAATGTGCCCTGTACTGAGCAGGCGTCGGCGTGCTCGCTCTCGGCCGGTTGGTCACCGCTTCGGCGCCGAGGCTCTGGGAACCTGCCGGAGGCCATGGTGACGCCACTGTCAGCAACAGGGTCACTAGAAACTGCGGCCATACACCTGCCCAGTCACCGTTACGATCTTGCAGGTGGCCAACCTTCCTGTGTCGGAGCAGCACCTGAGCGACCTCGTGTGGCTGCGGCGGGTTCGTGACCGGATCGACCGCGAGTACGCCCAGCCGCTGGATGTCGAGGCGCTCGCCCGCG
>DATLEZ010000138.1:0-10557 GCA_035525055.1 Acidimicrobiia bacterium
TAAACGAATTATTACCCGGCACCCGCTCCGCCAACACCTTCGTAATCGCCGCCGTCAACGTCGTCTTCCCATGATCAATATGACCCATCGTCCCCACATTCACATGCGGCTTCGTCCGCTCAAACTTCGCCTTACCCATGGGAATACCTCTCTCGTGCTTACTGACGGCTTCCGTCTTCCGACTTCCGCCCCCGACCAACTCTGTAGCGGCGGGCAGACTCGAACTGCCGACCTCTCGATTATGAGTCGAGCGCTCTCACCGACTGAGCTACGCCGCCTCGAGAAAGCGCAAGCGCTTTCCAGTACTAAGTACCAGGAACTAAGTACTGGCTGCCAGGCATCGCCTGGCAGCTTTCGAGCCCCCTTGCGGAATCGAACCGCAGACCTCCTCCTTACCATGGAGGCGCTCTGCCTGCTGAGCTAAGGGGGCGAGTTGTATTGGTGCCGGGAGAAGGATTTGAACCTCCGAAGGCATTGCCGGCAGATTTACAGTCTGCTCCCTTTGGCCGCTCGGGCATCCCGGCAAGTCGATTGTCTGGTCGATTATCTGGTCGACTATCTGGCCCGAACGATCTCGTCGCGGGTGCGACGCCACAAGATGGCTCAGGGCCGCGGAATCATAGCGACGGGGGTTGGGACGACCCAACCTGGCCTGTCTTCGACCGCACCAGAGCAAGCACGGCGATCGGAGCCAGGGCTCCCACCACCCACCCCTGAACCACGCCAATGCTGGCCAACAGCGACCCGAAAACCAGCGCCAGGGCTCCGACGACGATCAAACCGCGGCGCAGACGCGAAAGGACCTGCTCCCTCAGGTCGGTTCGAGTGTCTCCGAATCCCATGTCCCGACCAACCGCTGCGAGTTGGCGCCGTCGTATGACAACCATGAACAAGCCCACCGCAAGCGGGTAGGCGACGCCCAGACCCACCCAAATCGGCCGGACCACCAGGATTGCAACGATGCCGAGCGCAAGCGCCGGCTTGAGGACGTTCTCAACGATGCCGAGATGGCCAAACGACCAGGCCGGTCCCCTTCGGGCAGCCTCAACAGAGAAGAGAATGGCCCAGCCGACGACCGCCACCGGCACTGCCGCCGCGATCAGCAGGCCGGTCTCGGCCGAGAGCAGGTTCAACGGGTGCCGCTGGCCATCTGCTGCAAGCGCTCGATCCGCTCCTCGATCGGAGGGTGAGTCGAGAACAACTTCATCAATCCACCGCCACCGGATCCGCGGCGACCGAACGCTTTCAGGGGGTCCTCGATGAACAACTGGCTGACTGCCGGATTCACCTGCATCGGTATTCGGGCGGTGCCTGCACCCAGCTTGGCGAGGGCAGATGCCAACGCGACCGGCCTTCCGGTCAAAGCGGCTCCGGAGGCATCGGCCTGATACTCCCGCGAGCGGGAAATGGCCAGGCGGATGACCATGGCTGCGATCGGGGCAATGATCAGCGACAGCAAGCCGGCGATGGCTGCGAGCGGATTGTTGCGATTGTTGCTACCGCCCCCCATGAAGATCGCCATGCGGGCGAAGATGCTGAGAGCAGCGGCCAGCATTGCCGCAACCGAGCTGATCAGGATGTCCCGGTTCTGCACATGGGACAGCTCATGGGCGAGCACTCCCTCAAGCTCGTCGTTGTTCATGGACTGAAGGAGCCCGTTAGTCACCGCGACCGCCGCATGCTTGGGGTTGCGCCCGGTCGCAAATGCATTCGGCTGGGGTGAGTCGATCAAGAAGATCCTGGGCATCGGCATCTCGGCTCGGGCCGCCAGGTTGCGAACTATCGAGTACACCTGTGGCAGTTCGTGCTCTTCGACCGGCTTGGCACGGGACGCGGCCAGCGCCATCTTGTCGGAGAAGAAGTAGACGACAAAATTGAGGACGCCGGCGAAGATCAGACCGATCCAAAAGCCGTTGGCCCCACCGAACGTGTAGCCGAGAGACCACACCAGAGCGGTCAGAAGCGCCAGAAGTCCGACGGTTTTGAGGTTGTTTGTCACGATGAAGAGAATGGTACCGAGAGGCCCGATCTAACCCGAGTTCCCGATCCCACCACAGCTATCGCGGTTTTTGGAAGCTGCGTTTCCCCTGTCCCCCTGCTTGCGGGGGGACCGCACGGCCGTCAGGCCGGGCGAGGGGGGCGATCAGTGACCCCACCGGCAGGTGAAGGCTTCAGGACCGACCGGGTTCGTCTGAGAAGAATCGAGACGAACCGGCGGCGCTTTCAGGAGGGAATGCGTCAGGAGATCGCGATCAGCTCGATCGCCGCAACCGGCGATTGGTCTGATCAAGGTTCTTTGTTCCGTGATCCTTCAGGTTCCGAGGTCGGATCAAAGAACCTTGACCCCGCAAGCACAGGGACAGGAAACGCGCGGATCAGTAACCCGATGGTGGGTGGTAGACACCACCGGAGCACTGCTTGAACGCGCCCTGCTGGTTCAGGTGATATTCGAGGGTGGCGCCCCCGGCATCGACCATGACGAGGTATCCGGGCGTGAGCACCTGCGTATATGACATGCCCGGCTCGGGGCACCCCAGTGACCCATCCGACCAGTCGACGGGCTGTCCCGACAGGACGGTGACGGCTGCCAACCCGACGCTCTGCCGGCTGGCGGCATCCTCGATCACGCTGCTCAGCATTGATTCCGGCACCTGCACAACTCCGGCTGGCTCTGCGGTGGTACTCGTGGTCGGCTCCGTTGTCGTGGTGGTGGCGGCGCTCCCGGCGGACGTCGTCGTCGTGGCCGGAAGGCTCTCGGTCGTGACTTCGGGCTTGGTGGTGGTGGTCGTGGCCAGGTCGTCCGGTTGGGATACGCCAGAGGTCGAGGTGACAGCTGAACTTGGACCGTCAGGGAGCGAGCCACGCTCGCCGCCTCCACAAGCAACAAGAAACACCAGGCTCACGAGCAGGGTTCTTGTCGGGTGATGCCGCCGCATCTCGGCTTCCTTCCCGC
The DNA here is from genome assembly GCA_035525055.1 of Acidimicrobiia bacterium. Taxonomy (GTDB): domain Bacteria; phylum Actinomycetota; class Acidimicrobiia; order Spongiisociales; family ZC4RG35; genus DATEEG01. Next base: position 2,954 of record DATLEZ010000138.1, read on the forward strand.
TGGATTGAATTTGGGGGAGGGCCTAAGCCCTCCCCCAAACCCTATACGTCACTCGGTGCTAACGGCGACGGTGGTGAAGCCGATCTGAGATGACCCGTCGGTGTACGAAACGCCTCCCAGGTATTTCTCGTCGGCGACGAGTCCGTCCCAGCTGGCGGTGACGGTTCCGGTTGTCCCCAGGACGGCCGATCCCGGAGCCGTGACCGAAAGATCGGTCGCACCGGAGCCGTCAGCCGGGGTGCTGGATACGAGCCAGTGGAACAGGGTGTAGTTCGCATCCGGTCCGTCAGTTCCCCAGCCGTGTACAACCACGATGTAGTCACCAGCCGCCGGCATGAAGACGTCGACCTGTTCGTCCGAGGTTCCACCGCCGCTGCCTCCCACAAAGGGGAAGCCCGGACCGGGACCGAAGACGTAGAGGTCGAGGTCGTCGTTGCCGTCGGTGAATTCATTGAACAAGGAGACCCTGAACTGTTCCGTCCCGGCCGGGACCGTCACGCCGTGGAAAGTCACTCCCACGCCGGTAGCAAGGGCCGTGTTGATGTCGTTGGCGGGGTCGTCGATGACGTTTCCGTCGGTTCGGGTTGGGGCTACGAGCCCGTGCGGGGCTGCCGTAAACGGTCCGGTGTAGCCGAAGGCGACTTCATAGGAAACCGATCCCTCGGTTCCGCTACCCAGGACCTCTTCGGGCGCAGCCAGTTGTACTGGCAGAACCGCGATAACGCTACGCACTCTCGTGTTCTGGTTGGCCCATTGCAAAGACCCGATGGCGTACTGGCCCAGAGTTGCCGTGGTCCGCTCGAACGTCACCGTATAGCTGGCACTTCCTCCTGCTGGGATGACCAACGAAGTAGGCGAGACAGTCACGTTCACGCCGCGGGGCGCCTGCACCCTCACTCTGAAGGTGCCCGCGCTCCCAACGTTGGTGACCGTACGGGTGATCGTTTGAGAGCCGGCCAAGGCTCCGATTGCGATGTTGGGTGTGTTGAGGTCGCTCGGATCGATTGCAATATTGCTGCAACCGCCCAGTTGACCGGTGCCGCACAGGAATGCCACGTAGTCGTCGAAGTCGGCGTCGTACACAAGGCCTGGCTGCAGTGCGGAGTTTGGTGTTACCTGCCCTGACCCTTCGTCAAACGGTCCGAACCCGCGAATGTCCGCGGCCGTCGTCATCAACGCCGACCTGACCATGGCCGGGCTCCAAGAGCGATGGGCCGACATGATCACCGCAGCGATCCCTGCAATGTGCGGGCTCGACATCGACGTACCCGAGAGGAAGTCGAAGTCACGGCCTCCGTGATCGGGCGAGTATGCAGCGAGGACATCGACTCCGGGCGCCGTGATGTCGGGCTTGAGGACGTCGCCACTGGCATTGAGCGGTCCTCTCGAGGAGAAGCTGGCTATCTGCGGAGCAGATGGATCGATTCCCCTCACTCCGGGCGACAGCGAGCCTGTCGGGGCGGAATCGGTTGCGACGTATTCCTTGATCTCCGCTCCGGCGACGTCGTCGACATGGATCGACGGGACGGCGTGGATGTCGGCGTTGAGGGTGTTCGGAGTGACGTTGACCAGAACCATCGCCAATCCACCAGCATCGGCTACGACCTGGCTCTTCTCCACCCGCGGGCTGACTCCCCGATCGCAAACCACCATCTTTCCAGCCGCCTGGGCCGGATCGATGGTTCCCGGGAAGCACAGAGCGGCATCGTCCACGCTGGCTCCCACCGCCGGTATCGCACCCGAGTAGACCATCGGCAAGGAGGGAGTGCCCGAGGTCTGCAGCGAGGCGCCTTCGTAGCTTGCGCCGTTGCCCAGTGTGACAGTTCCCTCGAAGATCCGGTCGTGGGTACCGGCCGCGACGGTCGCAATCCACGGACTTGGATGGTTGACGGTGGAGGCCCCTGGACCGGAGTTGCCGGCCGAAGCTGCGACGAACACTCCCGCATCGGCCGCGAACAGGAACGCGACCTCGACCGAATCGAGGAAGTTCGTGCTCGTTCCACTGATGGAATAGTTGATGACGTCGACACCGTCGGCCACCGCCTGATCTATGGCAGCGACCGTGTCGATGCTGAAGCATCCGGCCTCGCCGTCCTCACCGAATCCCCAGCAGGCCTTGTAGGCCGCGATCCTGGCTCTCGGCGCCATACCGCTGATGTGACCCAGCAGGTCACCGTTTACCTCGACCGGGACCCCCCAGTTACCTCCGGCCGTGCTGGCCGTGTGGGTTCCGTGCCCGTCGACATCGAGGGGCGACACGTATTCGTAGGGGATGGTTGCTTTGAGCTCTTCGGCAGTTCCGAACCCGGCGTGGTAGAAGCGGGCCCCGACCAGCTTGTTGCTGCAATCGCTGGCATCGAATTGTTCCCCTGCCTGACAGATCCCATGGAAGGGGATGGCGCCAAACGGGTGGACTCCGGTTCCATCAGGCCTGGCCGCCGGAGTAGCGGAGAACGATGGGCTCTCGGGGCGAATCCCCGAGTCGACGACCCCGATGATCATCCGATCACCGACGAACCTCTGGGACCAGGCGCCACCTGGATCCGATAGGCCGAGAAAGTCCGGTGTGGTGATGGTGTCGAGTTGCAGTTTCTCGTTTTCCAGGATCGCCACTACCCCGGGGTTGCGAGCCAATTGGGATGCCTGGGCTCCCGTCAAAACTGCGGCGAACCCATTGAAGGCAACACCGTAGTCGTAGATCTTGTTGGCGCCGCCGACCGAGGCGAGAGCGGCATCATGGGTCCCTCGAAGATGGTCGCGATAGGCACGCACATGTGGCGCCGTTGCGTCGATTCGCGTTCCCGGAGCGGGCCTGGTGGCAGCGAAACCGGCCGTACCACCACGATATGCCCCCGCCGGCTCCCCGGACATCATCACGATGTAGGTCCGAGGCCCACGGTCGAAGCCGTTGAGAGCGTCGCTCGGTACCTGTAACGGTGCCTGCTGCGCCACCGCGGCGGCGCTCGTAACCAACATGAGAAAGGCGACGGCAACACTGAAGACGCGCTGCCTGCTCTTTCGTTTCTGCATCATCCCTCCGATCTTGGCGATCCCCAGAACCATGCCTCTCCCGGCATGCCTCGCTAAGGAGGCTTTAGCACGATAGGGGCCCTCCACCCCCGAATACAACGAAAATGGCACGTTTCATGCGGAGCCCGCATAACTATGCCTGGCCTGACTAATCACCATCCCAAACCCGCGAGACAAGCACCCGGAAGTCACCCAGGCCTCGAGGATGCAGCAGGGTTTCCGCCTCAACACTCCTCGACCTCTCTCGAAGGCGTTCGACCTCGGGACCGTTGCGGGCCAGCTCCAACTCCCGTCGCCTAGAGAGCGAAAGCTCTTCCCGAAGCCCCCAAGCAGCCAGGAAGTCGTCTTGTCGATAGAGCTCGACTTCGGCACCGAGGGCCTGCGCGCAAGCGACCAGCGCCGAAAAGTTGACGTCTGCGGTGATGTCGGTGGCGCCGGGCTCATCGAGAGGATGCGGTCCCAGATGGTGGGAGCGATAGGTTCGAAGCGTACCGTCACGTCGGCGCGGGGCCAGACCCTCGGCCGTGTCGCCGTAGTCGATGACGAGGAGGGACCCGGCCGAGATCCGCGACAGAACCTTGTGTAGCCAGGCCTTGGCCTGCATCTGGACCTCGACCCACCCGCCCGGCGCGACCGGCCCTGCAAACGCCTCCAGCCACTCCGTAACCTCGGGACGCGGAGGAGCGTCGACGAAGGAGAGGGTTTCGCCATCGCTCCCCACCCATCTTTCCCGCCATCCCCCGTCCGTGAGCTGGGCGATCGCCATCGGAAGGTTGTCGATCAACTCGTTGGCGATGACAACCCCGCGGATCGGATCGGGAACCTCGCTCAGATCGCTCACGACCCGCTCGGATTTTAGAAGCCGGGCTAGGGCGACGCGGGCCGCTGGCGAGACATCGACCGCCCAAGCTTCCAAGGGTTCGGCACCCAACGGTTTCGCAGCGAGCAGGGGGCCGAGTAGGGATCCCGAGCCAGCTCCGACTTCTACCACCGTAAACGGGTCCCCGATCCGTTCGTACTCCGACTCGACGAAGCGGGCGATCGTCTGACCGAAGAGTGGGCTCACCTCAGGGCTGGTCAGGAAGTCGCCGCTCTTCTCGGATCGGAGAACTTCACCCGAGAAGAAGCCGCCAGGCCCGTACAAAGCGAGTTCCATGAACCGGTCGAAAGGAATTGGGCCGGAAATGGCGATCTCCTCTCGAATAGACTGCACCAGCACAGTATTGACAGACGCCAGACGCCACGCGTCTACCGTCTGATCATGGACTTCGGGCTATTCATATTTCCCAGCGACACCACCCTGCAACCGGTCGAGGCGGGGAGGGCGGCCGAGGAGGCCGGATTCGAATCGCTGTTCTTTCCGGAGCATTCCCACATACCGACTTCGCGGGCTACGCCGTGGGGAGGAGTTGCCGACGCTCCCCCGCTCCCCCATTGGTATTGGCGGTCATTAGATCCGTTCGTTGCCCTGGGAGCGGTGGCGGCTACGACCAACAGGCTGAAGCTAGGGACCGGAATAACCCTCGTAGCTCAGCGCGATCCGATCTGGCTGGCCAAGGAGGTCGCCAGTCTCGACCAGATCTCGGGTGGCCGGGTCATCTTTGGAATCGGGTATGGATGGAACAAAGAGGAACTGGCATCGCACGGTGTCGCATACGAGCGGAGACGGGCCGTGCTGCGCGAGAGGATCCTCATGATGAAGTCGCTCTGGACCGAGGAAGTCGCCTCGTTCGACGGTGACTTGCTGCACCTCGAGCCATCCTGGGCTTGGCCCAAGCCCGTTCAGAAACCCTACCCCCCGATCATCATGGGCGGCGCCGCAGGTCCCAAGACGATCGCCGATATGGTCGAGTTCTGCGATGGCTGGATGCCTCTGGGCACCCGTCACGATCTCGATGGGAATCTGTCGATCGTCCGCAAAGCCGTTGAGGCCGGCGGGAGGGATCCGTCCGCCTTCAACATCACGGCCTACGGAGTCAAAGGGGCCAGGGAAAACGTCGAGCATCTGATCGAGCTCGGCATCGACCGAATCGTGTTCAACCTGCCGCAGCGCGAGCCGGCGGAGGTGCTCGATCGGATCGGGATCCTGCGAGACCTGATCGCCGGCTACGCCTGACCGCGCGACCTAACCGCGGGCGGAGATCTGCTGCACCGCCCAACCGTTCCCGTCTGGATCGGTGAAGAAGACGAAGCCAACGTTGTCGAGAGCGGTCCCTCCCCGCGCCAGCCGGCTCATGTCCCCGTCGAACACCTGAACGTCGCCCGCCTCAACTCCTCGTTCGACGAGTTGGGCATGGGCGGCGACGATGTCGGAGACGACAAGCTGGAGGCCTTTGATGGAGCCTGGCTGCATGTCCGTAACGCCCTTTCCCACCACGATCGAACAACCCGACCCGGGCGGGGTCAACTGGACGAAACGCATCTCATCGCTCACCTTCGTGTCGTGGTCCACGTTGAAGCCCAGCTGATCGGCGTAGAACGACTTGGCCCGATCCACATCCGTCACGGGGACGACGACAACTTCCAGAGTCCAGTTCACGATTAATCGCCTCCTTACTCGTTCTGCTTTCAACCGGTTCTAACCAAGCTCGATCGGCTCCCACCCGCGTAAGGCATTGACCCTGGCGAGGCGCGAGGCAAGTTTCAATTCGGCAACAGTGATCGAACGTTCACTCAACCGACCCGTGGCGATCAACTCGGCCCTGTAACTGCCCGGTAGGAGCCCGGCCGACATGGGCGGGGTCGACCAGGTTCCGTCGATTTCGACCGCCAGATTGCCGACCGTGGTCTCGGTTACCTCACCCGAGGGGTTGATCAGGATGACGTCGTCGACGTTGGTGGAGCGAGCCCTGGCCTCGTCGTAGGTGGTTCGATTACTGGTCTTGTGGTACAAGAAGATGTCGGAGGGGTCGACCGGCATCGAATCGACAGCCGCGACGACAGTTGCCGCCGCCGGCAGGGCGCCGGTGTCGACCGAGATTTCCCCTGCCCGGCCAACGGTCAACTTCAAACGCAGAGGTCCCGAGCGGCCGGCCACTGCCGCCCGCAAAGCAGCCCGGATCTCCGCCGGGTCAAGGGGAATGTCGAAGTATCGAGCCGAGCCGATGAGTCGTTCCAGGTGCCGGTCGAGCAGCCAAAAGCCTCCGTCGGCTGACCACCGAATCGTTTCGATGAGGTCGAACGAGGCACTCCGTCGCGCCAACACCTCTGCTTTGAGAAGGGCTTCGTTGTACTCGCCGGCTGTGGTGGAGTCGTAGGTGATGCCTCCTCCGGTGCCATAGGTCGCCGACGAATCGGCCCGGTCGATGATCACTGTTCTGATAGCGACGTTGAACGCCCACTCCGGCCCACCTCCGGCGCCCGGCCCGCCGAAACCTACCGCCCCGCAATAGACCCCTCGCCGGTCGCTTTCGAGTTGCTCGATTATCCCCATCGTCGACACCTTGGGAGCGCCGGTGATGGATGCGCATGGAAAGAGCGCTCCGAAGACGTCGGTCAACGATGTCCCCGCTATCGGCTCGGACTCAACAGTCGAGGTCAGCTGCCATACGGTGTCGTACTTCTCGGTCGTGAACAACGCCGGGACCTTCACCGTCCCGACGCGAGAGATCCGACCGAGGTCATTGCGAACCATGTCGACGATCATCAAGTTCTCGGCACGATCTTTCTCGGAGGACTCGAGCTGGGCGCGTAGCTGCTCGTCGTCGGTGAGCATGAGGCCGCGGCGACTGGTGCCCTTCATCGGCTTAGAGACGATCCGCCCGTGCCGCCACTCGAAGAACAACTCCGGAGAGGCAGAAGCTACGACCCAGCGGCCGGTGTCGATCAGGGCGCCATAACCGCACGCCTGGGCATTGACAAGGTCGCGATAGAAAGCCTCGGCCGAACCTTCGAACGAAGCTTCGAGCCGAAAGGTGAAGTTCACCTGGTAGGTGTCGCCGGCCCGGATCCGTTGGCGGATGCGCTCGACCGCTTGGTAGTAGTCCTCCTTCGACAGTCTGCTGTTCCATGGTTGGAGCGAGTAACCCGCGCTGCGAAGTGAACTGGCCGGCCGGCGCGTGCGCGAAACAGCGAACCAGACCAACGGCAACTCCGACATTTGATCGGACACCTTCATCACCGGGTCGAAGGCGGGGGCGGCCTCGTAGCAGACGAAGCCGGCCACCCATCGTCCCCGGGCTACCTCCCGTGCAGCCTCGGCGAGAACTTCGAGGACCTCGCCGACCTCACGGGCTTCAAGGATCCGCTCGATCGGGCCCAGGGCGAAACTGCGTCGCCGACGAGGACGGAGATCGTCGAAACGGGCGCTCGGCATAACGACGGAGAGTAGATCCGGAGGCCTAAGGGTCAGTAGCCAGCAGGCATCAGCACGGGTGCTGGCTACCGACCGAATCTGAAGGCAATTAGCCGCTGAAACCGCGGCCTATAACCTTAGGGGCCGCGCGGATAGGTGATTGCCGTTGGGTCTTGGGTTGCCTCGGGGATGATCCCGAGTGCACGCAACCCACAAGACCCAACGGAGGTGTCAGTATGGGCGCGCTGGACCTGGATGTGGTGGATGTGGTCTGGGAGGC
>DATLEZ010000139.1:0-13689 GCA_035525055.1 Acidimicrobiia bacterium
GAGAAGGTAAGGAAGTCGTTGCATGAGGAGTGCCAGGGCCACGAGCCCGGGATCGCGGGTCTGGGCCGCCATCAGGAGAGGTCCTGCGGCCACCGCTATGCCGTCGCCGATGTTCGTGGTCCAAGACGCAGCGAAGAGCCATCGGAAATCCCGCCCGAGGCGACTTGGAGCTACGGCTTCAACGATTCGACGCACAACGGCTGCAAGCTAACGACGAGGAGAGCCAGGACTACTGGAATTTCGGCCGGCCAGGAGTCAGGGTGTTCTCCTTCTGGGTGGCCATCGGCCAACCATGTCAGATTCGGCCCACTGCTGAAAAACTCAGAGCACTGGTGCCATATCAGGTCGGGCTTCTGGTATCTGCTGTCGCGGATCGGCAGAGATGTGCCTGCGGGTGTACGCTCGCTGTTGACAACGGAGAGGGCATGGTTGACACGCGCGGTGCTCCTCGGGCGCGACCAAGAAGTCAAACTTCTTGAAGGGGTACTGAGCAACGCCATAGATGGCGACGCAGGCTTCGTCATCGTCGGCGGTGAGGCCGGGATCGGCAAGACGGCTCTCCTCGGGGAGCTGGCTCGGATCGCCAACGACCTCGGATGCCTGACTCTCGAGGGAAGGGCGTCGGAGTTCGACCAGGAACTCCCGTTCGGACTGTTCACCGATGCTCTAGACGCCTATCTCGATTCCTTGGATTCACAATCGTTGGATCGGCTGGCGATGGACCGATTGGGCTCTCTCGCCGCCGTGTTTCCGTCACTGAGACCTCTCGACGAAGCAGTCGACTATCCCGCCTCGTCGACAGAGCGCTTTCGGGTTCATCGAGCGGCTCGAGAGTTGTTCGAGCGGCTTGCGGCACGTCGACCGCTGGTATTGATCCTCGACGACCTGCATTGGGCCGATGGCGCCTCGCTGGAACTGATCGGATACCTCCTCCGACATCCCCCTCAGGCCGAGCTCATGATCGCCATGGCCCTCAGACCGGGACATGGTGACCAAGCGGTCATCGGCATGATCGGCAGCATCCTACGATCCGGCGCTGTCCACAAAGTGGAGCTGGGGCCTCTTCCTCTCGAAAGCGTCAAAGTTCTGGCCGGGGATGCTGCCGCGGAGCTGCATCATCTGAGCGGTGGCAACCCGTTCTATGCCCTGCAACTGGCTCGGGCCGACAGAAGAGACGCCGAGTCTTCGTCATTGAATGCTCTCGGCGTCCCTCCAGAGGTCGCCAGGGCCATTGCGGCCGAGCTCGCCGGGCTTTCCCCGAGGGCTCGGGCCCTAGCCGAGGCGTCGGCGGTCGTGGGAGATCCATTTGAGATCGATATTGCGGCCGCCGCCCTGGACCGGCCCGAGGAAGAGATGCTCGAAGCTCTCGATGAGCTGGTGGCGAAGGATCTGCTGCGTGTGACCGACGTTCCCCGCAGGTTCCAGTTTCGCCACCCAATAGTCCGCAGCGCTGTTTACGCCTCCTGCCCGCCGAGCGTGCTGCTCTCATGCCATCGGCGAGCCGGTGAGGCTCTCACCAAACGAGGCGTCACCGCCGCGGCGGTGGCGAGTCATGTCGAGCAGTCAGGGCAATACGGTGACACCGTCGCCATCGACATCCTTCGACGGGCCGGAGGAGAAACCGCCAAACAGGCTCCGACGAGCGCAATGCGCTGGTTCACGGCAGCCCTGCGTCTGCTACCCGGAAACGCTCCAGCATCGGAACGGGTCGACTTGTTGGCCTCGCTTGCGGCATCACAGGCTGCCATCGGTCTCTTTGGCGCCGCCCGAGCCACCATCGAGGAGTGCATCGAATTGACGTCGGTCGAGGGAGGAGACATCAGAGTGAAGATGATCGTCGGCTGTGCCGAACTCGAACAGCTGCTAGGTCATCATGGTGAGTCACGAAACCGGCTCGAGCGCGCCTATGAGAAGCTGACCGACCCCACCTCACCTTCAGGCGTCTCGCTCCTGATCGCTCTCTCGTCAGCCAGCCTTTATCTGGCCGACCATCATGGGATGCTCGAATGGAGTCGTCGCGCTGTCGAGGCAGCAGACGCGTTGGGCGTTGATGCCGTGCGTGCGGCGGCGCTAGCAGCACACACGATGGGAGCCGCCTTCGCCGGGGAGACCGCCCTGGCCCTGGAGACGCATCATCTTGCCACCAGGTTGGTCGACTCTGCCTCGGACGAGGAGCTCACCTCCCAGCTTGGTGCGCTCAGCGACCTGGCCACGGCCGAGCTCTACCTCGATCTTCATGCCCAAGGGTGTGTTCACGGCGAACGTGCCCTCCTGTTGGCACGGACAACCGGCCAGACCCAGCTTCTGCCGATCTTGACTCCGATCCTGGGCACTTCGCTGGCGATGGCGGGTGAGATGCGGAGATCGGCCGAGGTGCTCGACGATGCCATCGAGGCGGGCCGCCTCGTAGGCAACGCCCAGGGCCTGTCTTTGAACCTGTTCAACAGGGCCCTTTCCGCAGTGATGGCCGGTGACCTCGAAACAGCATTGGACGTCGGCGCGGAGAGTGTTCGGTTGGCAAGGTCGATCGACAACGGGGTGATCACGGCTTTCGCTGGAGCGATTCACTCCCAGGCTCTGCTCGAGTCAGGCGACCCCGAAGCGGCGCTGAAGCTTCTACTCGAGAGCGTCGGAGGTGAGGAAATCCCACTCCTGGCAGGTGGCTGGCGCGCCCACTTCTTCGAGCTGTTGACCCGATGCAGCCTTGCACTCGATCGGGGAGAGCAAGCCGAGGCGGCTGCAGCGAGGGTACGAGAACTTGCCGACGAACTGGCGCTTGGTCTGCCCGGGCTCATGGCCGATAGGGCTGGGGCGCTGGTCGCGCTGGCGAGAGATGACTCCCAGGTGGCCTTGGCGCTGGCATTGTCAGCGATCGAGCACTCCGAAGAGATCGGCGCTCCCATCCACACCGCGACATCTCGAGCGCTCGCCGGCCGGGCACTGGCCTCCGCCGGCCTGACCGAGGAGGCGATCGCGCAGCTCGAGCATGCCGCCGACGAGTACGAGGCACTGGGCGCAACTCGGTACCGGGATCAGGTGGATGCCCAGCTTCGACAGCTCGGCCGCACCGTGCACCGACGCACCCGGCCCGGCGAGACCGACGGCACCGGTCTCGGGGCACTGACCGGGCGGGAACTCGAGGTTGCAGAGCTCGTCCTCGACCGTCGCACCAACCGCGAGATCGCCGAGGAGCTGTTTCTCAGCACCAAGACCGTCGAGACCCACCTACGCAACATATTCAACAAGCTCGGAGTCTCTTCACGGGTCGAGGTGGCTCGGGCCCTTGCCCATGCTCAGCAATCGGTCTGATAGGAACGCACTGGTTTCCCGGCCAGTCAGGAGTCACCCTTAGACCGTGGGGCAGAGACCCGGGTCTGAGAAATCAGGGTGTTCTCCCGATGTCGGCTTGTCCCGGATATTGGACGATGGGCCATGGTCCCGTTCAGGCTCATCCATCGACACAGCCCAGATGAATGTCCGACGGCCTACGCCGCCTGGAAGGGATTCGACAGCCCACTGCGCGGGCAGCAGGCAACATCTTCATGCCACTGGGGAGACCACCACATCTGGTGGGATCTCGAGGCGGCCAGCGAAGAAGAGGCGATGGCCCATCTGCCGGGCTACGTAGCCGATCGTGCCGATGCGGTCCGCATCGGCGAGGTTCACATCCCGTGACCCCCGCAAAGTTAGGCACCCCGTGCTGACGACCATGATCAGGAGACTCGTCTCATCGCCGCTGGCCACAACCGAGCTCTCATCGGCCTACTCGCGCTCATCCACATCCGGCTCATCGAGCCCGTCGCCAAACTCTGCAGATCTCGACGACGCCAACGTTGGTCGCGAGGCAACGATCCTCGTCCGAGGGCTCACCTGGGCCGACACCGTGGATCTCACCACCCACCAGACCCTGTGAGTGTCATCGCTGACCTGCCACTCGTCAGTATTGGTCGAGGTCAGCGGCGTCGGCCGACCACCCAAGCCGCAACCAGCCACGCGGCTACTCCCCAAGCCATCAGTGCTCCATAGGACGCCGTCACGGAGGAAGACACCATCCCTTGGGTGAGCCCGGCCCGTATCACCACCGACATGTGCCAGAACGGCAGGACCCTGTGCACCGCAGCCCACCAATCAGGGAACTGGTCGATCGCAACGACGATCGGGCTGAAAAGCAGCACAAGGAACATCACGACGTTGGTGATGAGACTGATCACCCTGGGCTCGGGGACCGCGTGCCCCACGGCATAACCCACAGATGTCGCCATCGCCGACGTGAACAGAACCGCCGGCACAGCCGCCCAAGAGACTGTCAGGTCGACCTCGTATGAGAGCGACGCGATGAGGAGAGCGACCGCGGCACCGGGGAGTGCCAAGCAGGTGAAGATCGTGGCCGACGCCATTGCCGAGCCGCTGCGGGGGACGGGAAGCGACCACACATAGTCATACGTGTCCCGGAGCTTGTGCTCCATGATCGCATTGGGAACCATGACAAAGCCGATCGGAACCAGGGCAAGGGTCGGAATCCCGGTAACGAGGAACGTCCGTTGCACGGCGTCCACATCGCCGAAGTAGAAGCCGTACATCAGGGCCATCCCTGCCCCCAACAGGATCTGGATAGCCAGGCCAACTGTCAAATAGGTGCGCAGGTTCCTGGTCTCGAAACGCAGCATGGAGGTGTAACTATCGAGCCATGAGTCGAATCCGGAGGGCGCCCGTATATCGAGTGTCGTGGCGGTCATCGCCGTCGCACCAGGACTATTGCGGTGGACAACACTGCCGCTCCGGTCCACAGCGACAGTATCACCCAGCTTCGCGGGGTCATCACGACCAGCCCGTCCGTCAGCGAAGACCGGACCGCCAATGCCATGTGATGCATCGGGAGGTACTCGTGGAGTGTGGCGAGCCAACCGGGAAGCCGGTCGGCCGGAAAACTGACCGGTGAAAAGCCAACTATGAAGAAAATCCCCAGCTGTGTGACGAGCATCGTCACTTGAGGTTGGTCCAGGGCATGGCCGATCGCGGAGCCGATGAGACTCCCACAGGCGAGCGTCAGCGCGAATGCAGGCACCACGGTCGGATCGATGGCGAGACTCACGTCGTAACGCCAACTCGCCACCAGCAGGGCGGCCACGATGCCCGGGATGGCGACCACCGCCGCCAGCGTGGTCGTCGCGAGGGATGCGGCGCTTCTCGGCACCGGCATCGACCAGACGTAGTCGTAGGAGCCCTGCATCTTCTGTTGCGCCACCAGCTGGGGCGTGACGACAAGTCCGACCAGGATGAGCGACATGACGACGGCCCCGGTGGACAGGTACTGGGCGGCGGCCCGGTCCAGTTCCGGGATCAGCAAACCGAAACCGATTACGAACCCCGCCCCCACCAGAACCTGAGAGATCAGCAGAAGAGGATAGAGAAGTCGAGATCCGACGACCTCCCATCGAAGCATGGCCCGATAGCTTCTCAGCCAGTCGTGCGCACCAGGTCGCGTCGGTGCCATCTCGACCACGAGCGCCCCGTCCATCACGTCGTCCCCTGGCCGGTGTCTCCGGTGAGTCGGATGTAGGCGTCTTCGAGCGAGGTCGCACCGAGGGCGTATTCCTCAGCCAGCCCCTGGGCCGTCAGCCGCTGCGCCCAGACGACGCTTGCCGCGACATCCGGTTCGTTGATGAGTAGGACCAGGCGGTTGGCCACCCGGGTAGAGCCCCGTACGAAAGCCGGAAGCACAGGATCCGGCGTGCCAGGGATCATCATCACGATCAGCCTCATTCGTCCCCGGAATTCAGCCTTGACCGACGACGGGGTGCCTTCAGCCTTGAGACGTCCGCCGTCGATCACTGCCAAGCGGTCCACAGAGTTCTCTGCCTCGAGAACATTGTGGGTCACCAGGAACACCGCCGAGCCCTCATCGGCGACACGCCGAACCTGCTCCCACAGCAGTCGTCGGCGCATCGGGTCGACATCGTTGGTCGGCTCGTCGAGAAAGACAATGCGCCCCGGACAGACGGTGGCCATGGCAAATCCGACCAATCTGCGAACCCCACCTGAGAGTCGAGCCCCATAGACCCCACCCCATTCTTCGATATGGAGGGCCTTGAGCAACGCCACGGATCGGCGTCGAACATCCGGGGCCTTTCCACCCCGGATCACCCCGGCGATCTCGACCGCCTCATTCACCTTGAACGAGTCGATCGGCATCTGCGCCTGGGGCAGGTAGGAGCAGAGCCGGCGTGCCGTCGCCGGGCTGTCGACGAGATCGTGGGGGCCGAGAGTGATGCTGCCTCGCGTCGGCTTGAGCAGTCCCATGACTTGTTTGACGAGCGTCGATTTCCCGGCGCCATTTGGCCCCAGGAGGCCATAGACCTCTCCTGGCCGAACCTCGAGCGTGATGCCGTCGTTTACCGAGTTGGACCCGTAGACCTTGACCAACTCCTCGACCCTGAAGACCCACCGCGATTGCGCGCTCGCGGTTTCGACTCTGGCCTCAGTCAGAGTCATGCTCGGATCCCGTTGGGACAGTGGCCATGGGCGGGACCACGCGCTCCGCTCCCTCAGGGCCCGCCATTGCCGGACGTCTGAAGGCGGAGACCAGCATGACCGCGCCTACCGCAGCGCAGAAGAGCCCGCCGATGAGCAGGACCACGATGGCAAATGCAAGCCATGGCGTCCTGGCCCCCGCAGAAACATCGACCGCGACATCCGGAGTTGCGTCTGCGTTCATGATCAACACGGTCCACTGTCCTGGCTCGATGTCCCAAACCAGGGTCTGGGATCCGGGGCCTTCGCTGGAAGCGACCCAGAGCTCTTGATCCGAGGGCAGATCCGGCATAGCCGAGCCTTCGTGGCGCTGATAAGTCACATCGCCGGCCGCCCTCATCGACCACCAACCGTCGGAGATCCGGGTGATCTCGTCGTGGGCCACGTCATCCAGGTACTCGGCCACGTTGTCCGCAGGGCCAATTCCGACGAACACGGGGAGATCACCTCGGGGCGAAGCCGTCACCTGGATGGTCGCCAGCCAGCTCGCCGGTAACCAGTCGTTCCGAATTGCACCCAGATCCAGCTGGGTCGATGTCAATGCGTAGGAATCAGTCGACACATCGCCAGTCGAAGTGGTGATGAAGCCCTCCGCGGTGCGGTGGGTCCCGGTGGTCCAGATCACCACACTTCCGGGTACCAGCAGGCCTATCGCAGCGAGTGCGAACAGAGAACCAAATACGCCGAGAACGGTCTTTCGTGAGCTCATCGAATCCTCCAGAGGTCACATTGCGTACGGGGGGACAGTCCGGGCCAGAGCGCCACAGCTAGGGCACCGAACCCCACCGCGGCCGGCGTTGGAGGCGCCGTTGGCATCGGGCTCTCTGTTTGGGTGGAGGGGGTTCTCATACTGACCCCAGTGCCGGCTCGACCGTCGACATCTCGCCCTGTGGCCTTGTTGTGAAACTCCGACCCGCGACAAGGACCACGACAATCGCAATAGCGGTCCACATGATGGCTCGGACCCAACCCTGCAACACGATGTCGTCACCGGAGAACAGGGACGTCACGTACTCGCCTGACACCACGTTGTTGGTGGCGTGCATCACCATCGCCAGAAGCACGCTTCCTCCGCTTCGGATCACCAGGAATGAGAAGACGATGCTGGCCGCGAATATCCAGACCACGTCGCTAGCCGGGATCTCACCGGTGAAGAACAATGGCGCGTGCCAGAAAACGTGGATGACCGCGATGACCATGGAGGCCATGAGAATCGACTGGGTTCGGGTTAGGCGGGTAAGGGCGAATCCACGGAATCCTGGCTCTTCCCACGGTCCCCACAACGGGATCAACAGATAGAGAACGAAGTTGATCGGGATCTCGACCCAGGTAGCGACCTGATCGGATGCTGGAGTGTCGGCACCGAGGGCAACTGCGATGACCGCCGACGAGACTGCGGTGACAATCGGCAGAAGGATGGCCAGGGCATACCAGCGCCAGTTGACCCTCCACTGGATCATCTGCCGCCACAGCGACCGAACCCCTGGCCACCCCTGTGTAAGCGACAGCACGACAACGGCCGCGATGAAAGGCCCCGTCCCGATGGGACTTCCCAGGATCGGAATTGTCATCCAGGAGAACAGGTAGCTGAGCACAACGAACGTGACCATGGGATGGTCGTTCACGAATCGTCGTATCGGGTTCCCGGACCTCGCCACAAGCGCTGTATCAGTCATCTGCTCATCCTTCTCTCGATAGAGCAACCGAAACTCGTTGCCTGAGATCATCTCGGAGGTCGAGCAACGGGGCCACCCGGCTTGCCGGTGTCTGGGAGGGCGGTTTTCTGGCGTGTTCGGAACCGTGTACGCCGAACCCAAGGGGGAGCCGGTCAGCCCCGCAGGTACATCAGGACCGCCAGCACACGCTTCGAATCGCTGCTGGACGCGGGGAGATCGAGCTCGCTGCAAATACTCGATACGTATTTCTCGACTGCGCGAAGCGTGATCGCGAACCGATCAGCGATGCCTTGGTTCGACCGTCCTTCCGCCATCAGGGCGAGCATTTCCTGTTCCCGTGGCGTGAGACGATCCAGAGGATCTCGCTTCCTCTGCTTCGAGATTAGAGCCGAGACGATGGCGCTTCCGGAACTCGGCCGGCCCAACCGAGAAGAAGCGTGATCGCAGTCGTCTTACCAAGGCTGAACAGCCCTGTGCTGACGATTAGCCGGCGTGAGCTGTCGTCATCCGCTGACGCTCCCCCCACCACTGACGTCCAGGTTGCGGGTGGCCGGATCTCCATTGACGGTCAGGCTGGCTCCTCCGGAGACTTCGCCCTCGATCGAGGACTCTGTGGTCACGTCGAGGTCGGCTCCAGCGGAGACGTCGACCGCCACGTCCTGAACGACGAGGTCACTCAGGTCGACCAGCGACCCCCCGTCTGCTCGAACGGCCAGCTGTTCGACCGCACCGACACCCTGGACACTGGCTCCACCGGATACAGCCAGGGCTGCGAGAGAAGGCACCTCGACTTCCACCATGCGGCCCGAACCGGTCACGGTGAAGCTGCCGTCCGCCTCGATGATCAGCGTTCCGTCGACGACTTCCGTGCGAATCATGTCTTGGAGGTTGTCGTCGAAATGGGTGGTCACCTGTGTCGGGGACCCGGCTTCGATGAACAGCTCGACTGCGATGCCACTGGAGACGTCTATGCGGTCGAACTCACCAACTTCTCTCGTCTCGGTGACGAGGTTCCCTGAGCCGGTAGTACAGGCTGCCACGATCGCGGTCAGCAGCAGCAGACCCAAGAGTTGAGAGACACGGTGTCTCACCGCATGCGCCAGCTGGGTTGTCGTTTCGTCAGTGCCTTCTTTGTTGTCCATAGCTGCTCCATCGTCAGAGGACTCGCGATACTGCGATCCTGCCCGAAGGAGGCCATGACCACGACCCGGCGTACCGGTGTGAAGGGGACCGGTTTTCTGGCGTCTCACGGTGCCCTTGCCGGAGCGTCAGCCAGTCGGTACACCAGGACCTCCAGTACTCGCTTGGAGTCGCTGCCGGTTCTTCTTTTGTATCCGAGCGGCAACCGTCGAATCGACGGGGGGTTCGTCAGCTGGGCTCGAAGTCTCGCTCTGAGCGGAGGACCCCCAAGAGGATCCGGAGGAGGAGCAAAGTGGCGAACGTGGCCGTCGCCCATCCCAGGAGCTCGAAGATGCGAACCTGGATCCCGGCGACCACGGGTCCGCCTTCGGAGGTCAGGAGGGCAACCGAGATTCCGCCGAGGCCAATGGTGAGAAGTGTCAGCACCACCCGGTTCAGCAAACGTTCCAGCACTCTGACCTCTTCGGGAAAGGCAAAGAGCCGAACTCGCGCAGTGAGGCGGCCGTGTTCGGCGAGGCGGGCAATGTGATCGACATGCCGCGGGGCCCGGCGAAGCAGAGGGCCGAGCTCCGCCCACTCCTGTATGACATATTCGCTCATGGAGGTCGGCATCATCCGCTCTTTCATCTCATCCCCACCGATCTCAGCCGTCACCTCGAGGATCGGGTAGCCAGGCGAGAGCGTCTCGAGCGTGCCTGCAAGGGTGGCGAGGGCACGGAACATGGTCGTGGTCGAGGGGGGAAGACGCATGCCCAACCTTGTGGTGAGTCGGAGCAAGTCGGTGAGCGCCTCCGGCCCGGGGAGTCCCGAACCCGCTAGTGAGGCGAGGAACTGGGCGAGTTCCCGCTCCACCTGGTTGGGATCGTGCTCGGCCTCGATGGCACCAACCGTCATCAGCGCGTCATAGAGGAGCGCCGGTTGCTCCAGTCTCATCGAGAGGAGGGTCTCGAAGACGGAGGCTCTCTCGTACGTGTCGAGCCGACCGGTGATCCCGAAGTCGACGAGACCCAGCGAGCCGTCGTCCAGCAGGAGGACATTCCCCGGATGGGGGTCTCCATGGAATCTCCGCCCCCGCAGCATCGCGGCGACCTGCGACCGGCAAAGCGCGTCGGCGAGGCGTCGCCTCTCCTCCAGCGTTCGTCCGGCGGAGCCCGGTTTGGAGAGCGGAATTCCGTAGAGACGCTCCATGACAAGCATGCGATCGGTGGTGAGCGACACGACAATGGCCGGGATTCGAATGAGCGGGTCATTGACGCAGGCCTTGGCCATGTCAATCGCGTGCTGGGCCTCCACTGCGAAGCGGAGCTCGGCCCGAAGCGCATTGGAGAATTCCGATGCCAGCTCGCGAACGTTGTAGGCCTTGCCCCAGGTGGTGCGTCGCTCGGCCACACCGGACAGCCACCTCACGATGGCGAGGTCGGTCTCCACCTGCTCTTCCAAACCCGGTCGGCGCACCTTGACCACGACATCACGCCCGTCGAGGAGCCGAGCGGCATGGGCCTGGCCGATGGATGCCGAGCCCAGCGGCTGCCAGGTGATGTCGGCGAACACTTCGTCCACAGGCCTCCCGGTCTCTTCAAGGACAAGTGCCTTCACTTGCTCCTCAGCGATGGGTGGGACATCGGCGTGGAGAAGACCCAACTCCGCCAGTGCTTCGGGAGGAAGCAGATCAGGCCTCGTTACGAGAAGCTGTCCCAGCTTGACGAACATGCCCCCGGCCTCTTCGAGCGACAGCCGGGTGCGGCGGGCAATCTCGGCCGGTGTGCGTGCAGAGACCTCTCCACGTCTCAGGCCGAGCAGGGGCGCGATGCCGTGATGCGCTGCGATTCGGGTGACCTGAAGACCTCTGAGCCACATCCGGAACCACCGTCTCAGGGTGCGGAACGGTCGGAACCTTCGGCGCATCTGAGTGTGTGGCCTGGAGGCAAACATCAACTCGAGGAAGACCATCACCGCCATCGTCGCCGGGACCGCCAGCGCGAGCATCAACAAGTAGAACTGGGTCCTGATCGTCTCGAAGGCGTCGAAGTTGTTGAGATCGCGCACGAGGATCGCCGCGGCGCCTATGGCGCCAAGTAGCAACCCAATGAGCGTGGCGAAGATCGTTCTGCGCCAGGTCAGCGTCCGAGCTCCCAAGAGAGAGCGTGCCAGCCAGGCAAACACCAACAAGATCGCCAGGTTGCGGAAGAACTCGTCCATTCGACTTGAACGCTACGTCGCCGGTCTGGTCGGCCGCGGTCGGATCGGCGCGTTTGGTGGGCTCGGGTTGCTTACGGTTGTCACGTCGTCGCGATGTTGTCGGCGGTCAATCCCGAGCTGCGAGTCGAGGCCCTTGGAGCTCTTCGAGCCACTTCGCTAAGAGTCTCTCCCTTAGACATGCTCGACACTTCGCTCTGACCCGGAAACGGGGGTCAGCAACTGTCGTGTTGTTCGGCGCTCCAAGAACGTGGCCATCGCCGCTGCGATCAGTGGTAGTGGAATCGCCACGGCCAGAATGGTCACATCTGGGGCCAGTGCCCAGAGGAGGCGAAACGCAACTACGTCTATACCACCAGACATCGACGCGGCGAGCAGCACCACTGATGTTCCGATCAGTACTCCAGCCACCACCTGAACGATCGCAGGCCAACGCCGTGGGGCCCGTCTCGGGACCTCCCGCCAGCGACGGCGCCTAAGCACCAACGAGACGACCGAGCCCAAGACCACAAGCCCAAGAACAGAATCGGCGACGATCCATGCAATGGTGTACGAGCGGCTGACTCCGGGTGTCTCACCGGCGAGAGCCTCCAAGCCAGCGTTCTCCGGGCCAGTGACCATCGACAAACCGCCATTGCGGGCCATCAGGACCACGACTGCTCCGCCGATGTCGGGAAGCAAGGCGACATTGGCGTGGAAACCGAACGTGTTCCCATCATGACTGATCAGCGGCTGACCATCGATGCTTCCCGTCCGCCAGCCCATCGCATAGTGATCGAGGTGCTGACCACCCTCGGCCGCAATTGCTGGTGTGTGCATCATGGCCATGTTCCCGGCGGAGAGCAGTCGCCTACCGTTGGAGCTCCCATCACCCATCTGGAAACGGGCGTACTCGGCCATATCCGCTGCCGTCGAGATCAGATAGCCATCGGGAACCGAGCCCGGAAACGCGGTTTGGCTCAAGTCAACTGGGAGCCCGAACACAGTGATGGTGCCTGTGGCTAGTCCGTTGGCCTGAGCAAGTGCGTATTCGGAGAAGCTGTTGTCCATGCCGAGAGGCCCGAATATCTCCTGCTCGACGAATTCGCCGTAGCCAACACCCGACACCTTCTGGACGATCAAACCCAAAACCGCGTAGTTGAGATTGCTGTAGTTGAACTCGGATCCGGGCTCGCTCACCAAGTCGTAGGTCTCTATCAGACGGACCCGATCCTCGAGGGAGGTCTCGGGCGTGAACGCGTTTCGGCTGCCGTCGAGTGTCGAGAGCCCAGAGGTCTGGTTGAGCAGATGACGAACGGTGATCGAAGCGGTCGGGTCTGCCGTCGTGAACCAGTCGATGTAGTCAGTGACTGGCGAATCGAGCGCGATCAGCCCTCGCTCGACGAGTTGGAGGATGGCCAACGCAGTGAATGACTTGCTCACCGATCCAATGACAAAGGGAGTGTCAGGAGACGCTGCTCCATATCCGGCGACTGTCTGCCCAGCATCGCTGATTACGGCATAGGAGGCCTGGCCAACACCCATCTCGTCGAATTGGCGCTCGATCGCTGTCGCAGCGCGTTCGACCGGATTCGAATCCTCATCCGAGATCTCGGCAGCACCGAGCGGCGCACCGGCCCAAATCGTCAGGCAAAGTACGCAAAGCAGGGCCAATGACAGTGAGGCGCGCGTTATCCGGCGGTCGGGATCCGTGCCCTGAACTCGATTCCTCATCAGAACTCCTCACGATGGCACCGCCACACAGGGATCGCTCGATACCGAACTCGTCGTCACCGGGACCTCGAGTGGGACTACAGCTCAGCTTTACCGGACGCACGCAGAGGCGATAACCGGCAGGCCAGTATCCAGCAGGGTCGGGTTTCTTGTGTAGAGGACAATCTCGCGACCTGACGATGTGCAGTCCTTCATATGATGAGGGCGTCCCGACAGCTGTGTTTTGACGCTCCCTGCAGGCGGTCGACGCCGCTTTCGACTCTCATGGCAGGAGAACCTCCTGCACTAGTACGACGGTCCCAACCCGACGAGAAAATCGATGAGCTGGCTGGTGTCGTCGTCCGACCAGTTGTCGGGTCGGGTGACTGCTATCCAGGCCTCGGCATTGGCCTGTTTGCTGTAGAGATGGCCATAGCCCTCGGGGATCGAGCCG
>DATLEZ010000140.1:0-4682 GCA_035525055.1 Acidimicrobiia bacterium
GTTCTCTGGAAACGAGTATGACAACGATACCCAGTCTCCTTCGCTAGCTTCCATTGAAGCGGTTACGAATATGATGATGCCATCCTTCCGAAGCACTCGTTTCATTTCTTTGAGGATGCCCTCGATCTCTTCGATTCGCGACACTTCCAAGAACACAAAGCTCGAAAAGACCAGATCGAACTCGGAATCCTCAAAAGGCAGGTGCCCGCTGGGAATATGGTGATACTCGCCCGACCTATCTTTGGATCGAGCCTGTTCTAGCATCTCCTGGCTAACGTCTACGCCAACTGCATCGAAGCCTAGCCGCTTCAGAAATCGTGTTGAACGCCCAGCGCCGCAGCCATAATCAAGCGCAGATGCGATGGATCCTGCGTACTCCTGGATCAGCATGGGAATGTCGCGAAATGCCAGGTATTGTGTTCCTTCCATCCCGAGCTCGGCATATTCGCCGGCATGTTTTTCATAGTCATGCGTCTTGATGCTCATCTGACCCTCCTCCGCAAACGAATTGCTATCCGTTGATCATCGGCGATGATCAACGGATAGCAATTCTACTCGTTCGGTGATGCGTGCCCGGTCAGCGATCCCGGCGGTGATGTTGTTGTTCGGCGCGTAGGCGGCCGGCTGTGGCGACGACGCCACTAAGACGACCGGCGGCCACTTGCGCCTCACCCATCCGAGGCCGCCGCTGAGCGTAAGACCCGCAATGCCCGTCTCGCTGACAACCCCGGTGGGCACGACGAGTCCGTGGGCCTGCGTCGCAGCATCTACGTCGCCGAGGGTCGCCCCGCCGCCCGCACGAACCCGGCGGGTCGAGCCGTCGACGCTCACCTCGCGCATCGGCGAGAGGTCGATCACGAGCCCGCCGTCGATCGTGCCGAAACCGGCGACGTTGTGCCCGCCTCCACGCACGGCGAGAGCCAGTCCGGTCGACTGCGCTGCGGCGACCGCCACGCGTACATCGTCGGTCGACGCGCAGCGAGCGACGGCGGCTGGACGCAGGTCGATCATCCCATTCCAGACGCTTCGGGCGTCCGCGTAACTCTCGTCTTCGGGGCGGATCAGGTCTCCCGCAAGATTCCCAGCAAGCTCCTCTAGGGCGGCGGTCACATGATCGGTGGTCGGCAACATGTCGTCTCCTCCTAAACTAGACCAACTAGTCGGTCTGGTTATAACAGACCGACTAGTTGGTAGCAAGTGCAACTACGGTGAGCGGCGCATGACAAGAAGTGGAGACCAAACCCGCGAGCGCATCCTTGACGGCGCCCAGCGCCTGGTCCTCGAGCACGGCCTTGCCGCGACGACGGTCGACGCGATCCTGACGGAGACAGACACGAGCAAGGGCGCCTTCTTCCACCACTTTCCGAGCAAGAGTCACCTGGCGCGGGCTCTCGTCGAACGCTATGCCGCAGGCGACGTCGCCTTCCTCGAGGAGTTCCTTGCTCGGGCGGAGGAGGCGAGCGACGATCCGGCGATCCAGGTGGTGAGCTTCATCCGACTGTTCGAAGACGCCGCCGATGAGATGGTCTCCCGGCAGCCGAGCTGCCTTTACGTCTCGTACATCTTCGACCAGCAGCTCTTCGACGACGGCACCAACGACGTGATCGTGAGCACCGTCCTCGCCTGGCGACGGCGCCTCGCGGAGAAGCTCCGTGATGCGGCCGAGGTTCGCCCGCCGAGGGTTTCGGTCGATCCCGACGCCCTCGCCGACCACGTGTTCGCGACGTTCGAAGGGGCGTTCATGCTCACGCGGGCGATGAGCGACCCCGACCTGATGCGCCGCCAGCTCGAGCTCGTGCGCAGATACGTGGCGTTGCTCTTCGACGTCCCCGCGGGCTAGAGCGACCTCCGCGCAGCATGATCTACTACCAGGCGTGGAGGTGTTGAAATAGCCGCGCAGAACGCGCTGCTTGCCTCGGAGCGCGGGTCCCGATGCTGTACTTCGAGGATCAGCCGTTCCCGGAGGAGATAGAGCCCCCGATCATCGAACCGGTTGACATTCCGGCGTGAGTCCGGCACCGCCGGTCATTACTGGTAGATAGGGGATTCGCGCGCTTCGCAAGGCAGGGTTCGCTGAGGTCAGCCAGAAAGGGAGTCATGTCAACCTCCGCAACTCGCCTCGATACTCCGGCACGCCGGGCTGTCAGTCGACCAGTTCCTCTACCTGCTGTAGAACACGTCGCGAGCGGGCCAACCGGAACAACGTCCATCGCGCGTCCATCGCGCGAGAGGGTGCGATGGGAGGTGACGGAACGCGAAACAACGCGAAGCAAAAACCGGCGCTGACAAAACCAAGCCTCAGGCAATCATCGCACCGATCTGTATCGGCACTCTTGATCAGCAAGTCGGATGTCGGAACCCACGCGATAATCGCAGCTCAGAAGGCGCTGGTTCGATCACCTCCCCGTCGGGGTACAGGTAGAACTGCTGCAGATCGTCCGGTGAGAAGTACGCCGTCTCGCCGTACGGTCGGATCCCGAACGTGACCATCGGTTCCGGGTCAGACGGATCGATGACCGGCAGCACCGCAACCGTCACCGGTGCCTCGGTCGTCAGAGTTGACGAAGCCGGCGGCGCAGTCGAAACCGGCCCCGATGTCGGCGCAGGATTCGAACTGCCGTACCAGGGGTCCAATGTCCTTGGCCCGTGCACCAGTCGCGTTAGACCGGCCGAATATGGCGAAGTGGGCATACCCAGACCAGGGTGTCCTCCCCTCGGCCAGCGTACGGAAATGTCACCAGAGCGGAGGCGGGGTCCTGGATGGATCACTCGTGCCCAGGGGTGGGGAGATCAAGCAACTCGGATGCCCACGCCAACACCGCGGCGAGATCCTGGCGGAGGCCTTCCACGATCGTTGCGTCGAGCCATGGTTCGACCCCATCGGTCAGTCGCCTGATGAGTTGGGCTGACCACCAGCACGCAAACGCGGCGTCGCCAGGAAACGCGCGAATCTGCGCCGGGTCGCCCTCCGACCTGAGGCTGAGCATCGCGAAACCCATGTCGACCCAATGCGAACCTCGGTGCGCCTCCGCCCAGTCGATGAACAGGCAGCGCCGGCCAACGAACGCGATGTTGCCCGACCAAAGGTCGTTGTGCACCAACCGATTTCCGCTCGGATCGAACTCCTCCTCAGCGGACGCCACGGCATCGATCGATGCATCCAGCCATGCATCCGTACACACGGCTTGATTCTGCAACCATCCCCGGTCGGCTCCGAGCAAGGGCCACACCGGCTCGCTTGGGCGCTGCAACTCGCGGAGTCCGAGTGGTGGATCGTGGTCCTCTAGTTCGTCCAGGGCATCGAATAGCGCGTTGACCTCCTCCGGGTACGGAGGCGGCCACAAAGCCGATGAGAGGTCCTCGATGACCTCGATCGCGAGATCTGCCTCATCTCCGAAGGCCAACAAGCGGGGATGAAAGAAACCAGACAGACTCCCAAGAACCGAGGCCTCTCTGCGAACCGCCTCTGCACCAGGGCCGCTGGCAGCTTTGACGAAGACCAATCGATTCTGGGCCAACTCCACAACCCAACGACCGGCGTCCGTGTAACCGCCACCCCGACGCACCCAGCCACGCGGCTCGTGACCGAGGAGATCGGCAAGCCGTTGACGAGGAAACTCCAACACCGGGCCACTGTATCGCCCTGGGTTTCTTGGAGGCTCTTGACCTTGGATGGAGTCATGTCAAAGAATCAGATGACACCGACGCACCGTCGGTACTCAGCCGAGTTCAAGGAGCGGGCGGTCCGGATGGTCCGTCAGCTTGACCACGCTCACGTAGTTCTCCCCAGTCCTGCTCACTGGAATTCCCCACCTCGCCGTGGATGATCCGGATTCCCCGGATGCTCCCCGGTCCATGAGGGGTGTGCAACCCTGCGGTGAGTTGGAGGGTTTCCGACAGGGTTTCTGACACTCTGGTGACAGGGGTACGAAAACTCAAAGGTGGTCCTCGCGACATGGTCCGGACCACAGTGTCGGCGGGCTCCGCGGGCAGTGCTCCGCGGGCAGGACTCGAACCTACAACCAATGGATCAACAGTCACGCCTCAGCCGTCCTTCCAGTACCAGCACATGCCGTGAGGCGCGGGTCTGTGTGGGCCCATCCAGGAACTACTAGGGGCGAATAGTCACAGCGCATAACGCGCACTGCCAACCTCCGGAACTCGCCGAACCACCCACCCGAGAACCGGCATTCTGCGCTCCCGGTCCCTTTGGCTGAGGCCCTCGGTCACCGGACTGACAGGGTGGTTGACACTGAAATGGGAGGGGTGCGAAAAGTCAAAGGTGGTACTTGCCATGAGACCCGATCTGATCGTGGTTGGCGAAGTGTGTAAGGTCCATTAACCGTGACCAAGCAATATGAATCAACGCCGGTGCGGCCGCTGGAGTCCGAGGAGCCCGAGCCGATTCCGGGACCCCTGCCCGAGCCGATTCCGGGACCCCTGCCCGAGCCGCGAACTGAATCGAGGACTTGTTTGTTCCGGACTGTCTGACCTCCGTTGACAGGGTGGCTGACAATGAAATGGGAGGGGTACGAAAAGTGCCAGGGGGTCAATTTTTAGGCGGTGTTGACAGTCATCACCCGACACGCCCTCTCCAAATCGGATAGGGTCAGCTCGAGAGCTTGAAAGGAGATACATGACACTGCGAGTCGTTGCACATTTGCGGGCACAGGAAGGAAAGG
>DATLEZ010000141.1:0-9248 GCA_035525055.1 Acidimicrobiia bacterium
TCGATGAGAGTGATCCGGAATCGAGTGCGTCCCGCAGGGTGGCCACCGCCTCGGCGCTGCGGGTCGGACCCCACACTTGGCCTAGCGCGTCGATTTGCGCCCTCGCCAGGATTCGAACCTGGGACACCCGGTTTAGGAAACTCCGCGGACGATTCTGACGACCAGGACGAAGACCCGGGAAGTCAATAGCTACTGGGGTTTTTGCTTGCGTCGCTTCCTGTCAGTTTCGGTCGCTTCTTGTCCTCTGACGGACAAAATACGGACAACACTCGGTTTTTGGCGTCGAAACCATTCCTTTCTGTAGCAACGTTGCGTAACATCGGGCAAGAATAGCAATCTGGACCCGATCGAGGAACTGCGGCGGCTCTATCCACCCATCCTGACCACCGCCCACGTTGCCGAGATGATGCAATGCACAATCGGCGACGTACGGGACAAGGTCCACAACAAACAGCTCAAGGCAATGCGTTGGGGTCAGCAGTTCCGCTTCTTCCGTGACGAGGTGATCGCCACCCTGCAGAGAGTCGGCGATGACGAAGAGGACGATGTCGAGCGTGATGAGTCGTGAGCGAGGGGAGCATCGACTACGACCGCTGGTACCCGGAGGTCCCGGCGGTGATGGACACCAGGCAGCTCGCTGAACTGTTGAGCACCAACGAGCAGATCGTTCGGGCGTGGGTCCGTGAGGGCATCATTCCGGCACACCGCAAACCTGGTGGTCGCAAATTCACTTTCCTTCGCCACGAGATCTTCGACTGGCTGATCTCGAACCGATACGAGCCGGACGAAGCCTGAGCCTTAGATCAAGGGCAGCCGTCTCACCCTGACCCGTTCCGCATCGAAGACGACCACGGAGCCTGCCTCGAGGTCATCGGCAAGCTCGGGGAGGTTCGCTTCGATCAGGCTCGCCAGGTGAAACGCTCGGCGATTTGATGTCCGTCTGATCAGTATGATCGACGGTAGGCGTGCCTTGCTCTCCGCAAGCAAGGTCCCGAAGTCGGTGTCCGCCGAGATGAGTGCACGTCCGTTCTCCCGAGCTCTGTCGAGGATCTCAGGGTCGGCTGCCGACTCAAGCCCAATCTCGGCAACATGCTCGGCGTCGTGACCGTAAGCGCGTAGGAGGTCAGGTAGTTGACGAGAGAGGTTCTCGTCGACCAAGAACTTCACATTGGCTGACGGATCGGCAGCTCACGTTCCCGCACCGCCTCTGCTGCGTAGCGCAAGGCCTCGGCCACGTCTTCGGCTTCCAGATCGGGGAGGTCGGTCAGAATCTCGTCGACAGTCATCCCGTCGGCGACCATGGCCACCACGGTGGCGACCGGGATCCGCAGGCCGCGGATGCACGGCTGCCCGCTCATCTTGTTGGCTTCAACGGTGATGCGTGTGAATGTCATGTGTACGGACAGCTTATCGGTCATTGCCAGACCCCACTCGACGTGCCGATCTCGTGCATCTCAGATACGGGCGATCCCGCTCAGTTTGTTGATCGTTGCTACGTGGCCTTTCCTTGGTCCAGACGACTCTGTTGATGAGATGCTGATGCTTCGGCTACACCAGGACATCCTTTGGAAGCTCCCATCCGATCAGCTCTGCGGTCTCCATGCGAAGTCAGGTGGCAAGTTCCGCACTCCCCGAACCGTCTCGTGGCGACTCCGAAGGGGAGGGCGTTTCATCACCGGGTCGCTAATCTTTGGAGAGGATATGCCAATCACGTTTACCATCTTCTCGACTACTTCGGTGTGGAGATCATGCTGAACAGTGACGGCAACGGCTGAAGGCAGGGTGCAGGGATCTGTCATAACGCTGACACAAGATCCTGGCTCGATTAACGCGATGCGCCTCGGCCTATATCTGGTAGTGGTAATCTTGGTGGCCGCGTGTGGATGTACGCTGGGGAACTGCTTCGGGGCGCTGACCTTAAACACTAGAGACGTCGCTGAATGGGCAGCGTCAGATACCTACGTCCTGCGGCTTTGTGTCGCCGCCGAATGCGAGGAACGCCAGGTCGATAGCAGCGCTGACGAGTTAATAACGTTCGACCCCAACGTTCCCGATGATCTGACTCAGGGTCAATCAATCGGTGTAACTCTTACTGTGGACAGCCCTGCCGGTAACCGGGAGGCATCAGGGGACGTGACGCTCGAAGTGACAAGTCCCAACGGTCCGGCGTGCGGCCCAGCGTGCGTATCGGGTCATCTGACACCGGTCGGAGATTCGCTAAAGGTCGTTCAACCCTAAGGCAGCCATTCAACAAGTACCGAGAGACCGTGGGACGGCGGGTTTCCTTGGAATGGACCATGATGGACGGGTCAATAACACCGATGGACGTGGCTCCTGAGCAGTCGGTACGAGCCCGAATGACTACGACCACCATGGCCGATCAAGAATCCGACAGCGACGGTCATCGGGGAACGAGACCTGTCATATGTGGCTCTTCTCATCCGAGTGGGGATTGGCGGGTTCGGATGCGGGGTGGTGAGGGCCGGTTGGGCCAGGTGATGCCCGGGTTCAGCCTGGCCCAGCTGTCACCCTCTGGACCCCAAGACTTCGACGACAACGAATCCGGTGATTCTGGCTGGGGTGTCTTCAACCACATCAGCCACTTCATCGCGGATCCGATAGGTGCCAGGTCGCACATCCGGGATGAGGATTGGATACGTGTTCGGCACTGCCAAGGCAACAAGCTCGACGAAGGCATTGGAGTCAGGGTCATACTCGAGGACTGCGGGACTCCGGTCGTCGTAGCCTCTCACCAAGACATGGGTGGCCACCCACCCTTGTTCCTCAGTCCAGCACTCCCAGAAAGCGGCGACACTCACGACTGCGTTCTCGGAGACGCTGCCCTGTTCGACCGAGAGGTCGGCCCCCGAGTCGGGAGCAACCGGACTCGGGTCGACTTTGAGGACAGCGAGCGACTCCACTTCTACCTCCGACGAGGGTGGCTCCGCGCATCGCAATCCCTCCGGAGTGGTCTGTCGAGTACACGCGGTGGGAACCAAGACCAAGATCGCCATAGCCGAGACACATCGGAATCCCTTCATGACAGTCCTGACCTTCATAACCACCAAGGCGATTCCATTGCTAGAGGGCGGGGCCTTCGGAGACTCTCGACGAGGCTTCAGTGTTGCAGATTCGAACTCGCGAGCGAGAGCGGCGCCCTCGTGGTCGGTGAGCAGTCGTGCTGACGTTTGCGAGAGTGTCCGATGCCCGCCTTGTACTCGATCGTCTTCCTTGACAGTCACCTCAAGTCCGCACCTGGATACGGACCTCACCGCACACAGTTGCAACACGATTGGTTGCAGTAAACCAGTAAACTCGCATCGTGATGATGCAACTGTGTGCGGTCGGCACCACCTCCTGACGAGATGACCCTCAACCGTCAGATACTCCGCAAGATCGACGACCGGCTGCGCTCCGAGTCCGACCAGGAGACCGGCGAATGGATGGCCAAGGTCCCGATATCCGGCGCGGCCAAGGCCGTATGGCAGAGGTACTGCCAAGCGGTCGGCGTCCACATGGGCAAGGGCGTCGCCATCCTGATCCACCATGAGTTGGCGTCCGTCGTCGACGTTGACTTGGAGACGCTCGGAGACCGGCTCCATTCAAGACAGGCCGAGCTCGAGGAGCGGGCGTCGGCCGTCGCTGTAGCCGAGGAGGAGCTGAAGCGTCGGCAGGGAGACCTCGAGATCAGGGAAGCAAGGGTCAGAGAACGCGAACGTGACGTCAAGAAACGGGAGAGCGACGCCCTCGTGGTGCAGCGTCGGATGACACAGGAGATGAGAGCAACTTCACGAACCCAGGCGACAGCCCAAACCCAGCGGAAGCTCGGACGCAACGACTCTTGCTGGTGTGAGTCGGGGAAGAAGTACAACAACTGTCATCTCGATCGGGATCAGGGTAGGGATGGTTAGTTAACGGTTGTATAGCTGCTAACGGCCTGATATGGTTGGCGAGGCGATGGCCTCAGCTACCCATCCCACATTGCCGTTCGACGAGGATTCCCCGGCGTCTTTCGACCGGTTACTGTCGGTCGAAGAACTTGCCGAGTATCTCGAGGTGCCGGTGAAGACCATCTACACCTGGCGACATCGCAACACCGGACCCAAGGGCTTCAGGGTGGGCAAATACCTCCGCTTCCGCTGGCGCGATGTTCAGACATGGGTAGCCGAACGCGTCGCCGAGGGCTGACGTGGCGCACATCAGACGACATCCGGTCGATCCCTCGAAATGGCAGGTCCGCTACATCGACCCCAGCGGCCGGGAACGCTCCAAGACCTTCCCGCGCAAGATCGACGCCGAGAGACACCTCATTCATGTCGAGGCCCAGAAGCAGCGCGCCGAATGGATCAACCCCGAGCTCTCGGCCACCAACCTGGGCGATTTCGCGGGGCGCTGGCTGAAGACACGGTCGCACCTCAAACCAAGAACCTTCGAGGGGTACTCGTCGTTGTTGCGCGTGCACATCCTCCCGGCATTCGGCACCACGCGGCTTGTCGGATCGACCGACTGGCAATCGAATCGTGGATGGCCGACCGGCGAGCGGTGGGATTGTCCGCCTCACGCCGGCGCCAGGCATTCCAGGTCCTTCGTCAGATCCTCGAAGCAGCGGTCCATGACCGGTACCTGCCGTCGAATCCAGCAGCCGGGGTCAAGCTCCCGAAGCTCGAGCAAAGAGAGCAGCTGTTCATCGAACCGGGACAGGTCGACCAGATCGCGACCCTCGTGCCAGATCCGTTCCGGGCCCTTGTCTACATCTTTGCCTACGGAGGCCTCAGGTGGGGCGAGGCGGTCGCCTTGCGTCGCCGACGAGTCGATGTGCTCAGAGGCCGACTCGAGGTCGCCGAGTCGATGTCAGACGTGGCCGGCCAACTCATCTTCGGACCGACCAAGAACTACCGCAATCGCACCATCGTCCTACCCCGTTTCCTGCGCGACATGCTCAACGATCATCTTCTCCACCACACCGCTCCCGGCACGGAGGGTCTGCTCTTCACCGCCGAGAACGGCTCACCACTGCGGAACTCCAACTTCAACCGCCGAGTGTGGAAGCCGATCGTCGAGGCGGCCGGGCTACCGGACGGACTCAGAATTCATGACCTCCGCCACTCAGCCGTCGCCTTCTTGATCAGCCAGGGCGCCCACCCCGAGGCGATCAAGCGTTATATAGGCCACTCATCGATCGCGGTGACCATGGACATTTATGGCCACCTGTTCCCATCCGACGCCGAGGATCTCGCCAACAGGCTCGACGTGCTGTTCCGCCGATCTCAGACGGACAAGAGACGGACAAAACGGCCACTCGATCCGATTTCCGACGCCGCTCAGAGCCGGTCGCAAGCCGCTGACCAGGGAGTTCTCTTTGCGCCCTCGGGAGGACTCGAACCTCCGACACCCGGTTTAGGAAACCGGTGCTCTATCCCCTGAGCTACGAGGGCATGAACTTGTGAAGTCCCTGGTCAAGTGGCCCTTTTGCGCCTCTGACCCAAGTTTAGGACTTCGTCGGATTCGGCTTTGGGCCGCACCTGGGCCGCACCGTAACGAGCATCCATGTTGTCGGCCAGCGTCTCGAGGTCGTCATCGAAGAGATGGGAATGCCTGTCGAGGGTGATGTTGTGACGTCAACGCTTCCCTACTCCACCGGTGCGTATATCCCTGGAAGGTTGTCGGCACGACCTCGACAGGAATCCTCAACCAATACCACCTCCAGGTCGCCAGTTTCCAGCAGGTCAAACCCGTAGATTCCTACGACGCCCTCGCCACAGTCGGGATCCGTTAACAGAACACTTGTCCCCTCGATCCTGGCGCTGAGCACGATTTCCGGACCATCCTCGCTAGGCGCCCAGTGCAGGGTCCCATCGTCCATGATCCGGAAAAACCCCACACCGCCCGGGTCCTTCGCCCCGTAGGTCCCTGCCATGTCCTCAAAGGAGGCCCCCGGTGGGGTTGAAGTGGTGGTCTCTTCCGGCGGTTCGGTGGTTGTTGTCTCCGGCAGAGGGTCGGTCGTCGATGCACCGGCCAACGTTGTGGTCGGTGCAGGATCGAGACTGCCTGGCGTCGTGACCGCCGTGCCGTTTACACAAGCTGCCAACAGGAGCCCGACTGCCAGCACCATGGGTCTCAACACCGGTTTGCCCATCAGAACCCTCCATGAGAGACGATCACAGTCTCCAATTCCACCTGCGCCTGTCGGCCGTGGCCATCCGGGTTTCCCCCGACCAATTCGGCGACGGTCCCAGTCAAGCCGATCCGGCCAAATCTGATGTGCCAGGTTGTCTGTGAGCGTCGACCTCGTCGTGAGGAGCGTCGATCAAGAGTATCGAGCGGGTACCGCACATCTCGACATCCCCCTACAGAGCGGCACGTCGTGCTCGGATGGATTCTTCCGTTGGTCATCCGGCGAATCAGCCGTCAAGAGCGATGAACTCGGCGGCAGTCGCTGGTCGAAGGCTCTCAGCGACGCGTAACACGACGAGTCGTTGGAGTTGGTGTCCTGTCACTGTGGTGAGGACCGGGCCTCCTTCGAACACCGCCACTGTGTACGAGTGGTGCTCGACGCCGCTGACTGTGTTGGCCTGCTCGATCAGTACGGCTGGTTTGCCTCTAACCGTTGTCTCCTCGACAGATGCACTCAGAGTGCTGTCGCTCCCAGCAACCTCTCGTATGCACTGCTCTGTGTTGAGGCGTCCGGCCTCAATCGCGCCCGATCCTGAGCATAGAGAACTCTCGACCTGGTTCCGGCATGTCTCCGGGTCGACTGGTACTTCCTCGTCGTCGATGGTTTGGAAGCATTCCACTTCATCTCGGGCAAGTAGAGCCTCTATCTGGGCGAGCCGGTCTTCAGAATGGATGATCAGCGCCCGTTCGCCTTCGACCCATGTGCTCTCGTCTGGAACGAGGTAGGTCATGCTGGCCGCTATGGCTTCAGACGACTCCTCCGTTGAGTATCCATCGGCATCGGACATAACGGCTCCGTTCAGGGTGAGGTCCTCTGGGATGAATGAGGGCACCAAGAAGATGCCTTCGTCAGGTGTTGCAACGGGAGCTTTCGGTGTGGCACTGAACAATACGACTGCGCCAAGAGCAACGAGGACCGCCGCAGCAGCCACCCAGAGTGTCAAGGAATGAGGCTTTCGGCTAGCCGGGCGAAGATCTAATACGTCGAGCTCGTCGAAAGGCACGGCGTCGGGGGCGTCGTCTCCGATCCGACCCAAGACGTCTCTCAGGACGTGTTCTTCACGTGTATTCACCAAGCACTCCTCTCAATTTCTTCCGGGCGCGTGCCAGATGTCGGCGAACAGACCCGGCGCTAATACCGAGGTGATCAGCGATGGACGATTCGTCAAGATCGGCCCAGTACGCGAGATGCACCACAGCCCGTTGCCGCACACTCAACTCCTCCACGGCACGGTGCACTTCCAGGTACGGCTCCAATGGATGCACCACGTTGCGGCCTATCGACGAAGTCGACTCGCGGACACGACGCCTTGCTTCCCCACGCTTCCAGTTCCGGGCCTCGTTGGCTACTACCCGAAACAGATAGGCGCGGTGGTTGTGGATTGGCTGCGGGGATCTGTCGAGAACTCGAATAACCGCCGACGACACCACATCGGCGGCATCGTCCGGTCCCACGAGCACCGTTGCGAAACGCAGTAGCTCCGAAGCCCACGCGCCATAGGCCTCACCTAACCCCAACGCATAAGACAGTTGTCGTGCCTCCGGATTAGTCATCTCAACTATTAGACACCGCCATCCACCGATTCACCTGACACAAGACTTCAAACCCGAACACGAGTGAGAGAGCGAAAATGGACTGAACTGAAGAGCCGGCGGGGTGACAGCGAAGCTCGTCGTCGCGGCTACCAGGAGGCCAAGGGTGCCTTTCAGCTCGGAGCAAGGTTCGGCCAGAGTCTCGAGGTCATCATGGAACAAATGTGATGACTCTCTCGAGGTCCGCATTCACGTTTGACTTATATAAGTAACCAGTGATACGCTGTGGCGATGCATGCGTTCGACGTCCTTGGTGATCCAGTGCGACGCCGGATTCTGGAGCTGCTGGTCGATGGCGAGCAGACATCTGGTGCCATCACCTCTGTGATCCAGCACGAGTTCGGGATCACCCAACCCGGCGTCTCACAGCATCTGCGGGTATTGCGGGAGACGGGCTTCGCGACCGTCCGCGCTGAAGGGGCCCGGCGCTTGTACACGATCGAAACGGTCGCGTTGCACGAGGTCGACTCGTGGCTGGAGCGGTTCCGTCACGCCTGGGACCAACCGTTGGATGCTCTGGCGACCGAGCTTGCTCGAGGGAGGCGGGAACGCCGCATGAAAGGCGACCGCGCCGCTTCGACCAGCACGTCAGCTCCCACCGACAAGGAGGACAGATAGTGGACATCGCTACCCAGCTCAAAGCCATCGACCGCGAGGTCACCAGGCGCCCCGGCCCCCACGGCGAGGAGGTCAGCGTCCTGATCCGCCGCACCTACGACGCGGCGATCGCGGACGTGTGGAGTGCGTTGACCGATCCGAACCGAATGAGGCGCTGGTTCCTCCCCATCGTCGGCGATCTGCGGGCTGGCGGCAACTTCCAACTCGAAGGTAACGCCGGGGGAGACATCATCGCCTGCGAGCCACCCCATCTGCTGAAAGTGACCTTCGGTGGGCCGACCAGCCTGGTCGAGCTGCGGTTGTCGCCCGAAACAGAGGATCGCACCAGCCTGCAGCTCGAGCACACGGTTCCTATCGAGTTCGCCCAGAGCGGCGCCGGGTCTCTCTTTGTCGGGCCTGGCTGGGATGGCGGGTTCGTCGCCCTCGACCTGTACCTGCGAGGGGAGGTCAGCGATGACCCCATCGCCGCCGCCAATTCATCGGAAGGCCAGGAGCTGTCGAAACAATCGGTGGATTCCTGGGTCGCCGTAGTGCAAGCATCGGGCACAGCCAGCGCCGACGAGATCGCCGCCGCTCGGCAGATGTCGCTGGCACAGTTCGCCCCCGACCTAGTCCGCAGCGACGAGTAGCCCGGCCATTGATCCGCGAGCCGCGTATTGCTACGTGGGCGGGTCGGGTTCGCTGGTAGACGAGCCCCCGGCGCTCGGGCCGGGCAATGCGCTGCTTCGGGCCTGGCGGTACCTCAGTGTCGGCTCGTATCGCGAGTGACCGGTGCCCTCCTTCACCACCAGGTTGAAACCGCCAAGACTTTCGACATAGTGACCGCCGATGGGGTCGGTCTCCCGGTAGAGGTTTACCCATCG
>DATLEZ010000142.1:0-15182 GCA_035525055.1 Acidimicrobiia bacterium
TGAACCGGGAGACCTCGGATACGAGGCCCGCGTCAAAGAACGCCAGGCAGCCGCCGATGCGGTCCTCGGCAAGAAGCGATGAGGCTTCGTCCCGTTCTTCTGATCGCGCTGGCCGCATGCTCGTCGGCGACGGCGGTGACGAGCACCGCTTCGACGACTGTTGCGACCACGACGGCTCCAGCTACTACCACCACCGCTCCGCCAACAACCACGACCACGCTTCCTCCTACCACGACGACAACGCTGGCCCCTCTTCAGAGCCTCGAACTCCAACTTGTGGTGGCAGGACTGACCCAGCCAGTGCTCCTGATCAGCCCGCCCGACGATCCGCGGCGCTTCGTGGCCGAGCGGACTGGAGTGGTGTGGCTGCTCGACGAGAACGGTGTTCAACTTGAGGAGCCCTTCCTTGACCTGCGTGACCGGGTGAACAGCGGCGGGATCGAGCAGGGCTTCCTGGGGATGGCGTTCCACCCGTCGTTTGCCGACAACGGCAGGTTCTTCACGTACTACTACAAGCAGGGCGTCGAGCAGACCCAGCTCTCGGAGTTTGCGATCTCAGACGACGTCGATCACGGCGACCCCTCCTCGGAGATCCCGCTGCTGACCTTCGACAAACCCACGACACGGCACAACGGAGGAATGCTCCAGTTCGGACCCGACGGTTTTCTCTGGATGTCGCTGGGGGAGGGAGGAGCGGCTTCGGTCAACTCCCAGGACCCGACCAAGCTCCTGTCGGCGATCCTTCGCCTGGATGTCGACACGGGAGATCCTTACGGAATCCCAGCGGACAACCCCTTCGTCGGCGGTGGGGGCGCACCTGAGGTCTGGGCCAAGGGCCTTCGCAATCCATGGCGGTTCTCGATCGACGGCGGCTTCATCTACATCGGTGATGTCGGGCACGAGGACTACGAGGAGATCGACATCGTTCCCCTCGACGGCGCCCCTTACAACTTCGGTTGGTTGCGGATGGAAGGGACCAGTTGCTTTCAGCGCGGCTGCGACGCCGTCGCCGAAGAGTTGACGCTGCCGGTGGTCGAGTACACGCACGCCGAAGGGTGCTCCGTCACCGGTGGCTTCGTCTACCACGGGACGGCGATCCCCGAGCTCGACGGTCACTACTTCTATGGCGACTGGTGCGGCGAATGGATCCGCAGCTTCAAGTACGAAGACGGCGACGTGGTCGATCACCAGACCAGGTTCGAGGAGGTCGGCCAGATCAACAGCTTCGGCCTGGACTCGGAAGGGGAGCTTTACGTCCTCACCTACGAGGGTGCGGTCAAGAAGATGGTCCCCGTCCGGTAGGAAACCCTCGTTTTGGCGCGGACGATCGACACCAGGGGAGCAGAACTACGCGCCAAAACACCGGGTTCAGGGGTCGACCTCGGGGGTACTCTCATGCCATGCTTGACAGGCTCTGGTGGTTCGCCCTGGGACTCGTAGCTGGGGGAGTTGTGACGGTGCGGGCGTTGCGCCGACGACCTACGCCGGGGGATCTCAGGGGAGCTGCCGTCGCCACCACGGCCGATCTTCTGGAGGTGGCAGCTCGGGTGGTCAAGCCCCCAAAGAGACGCTAGTGGTCCGTCGTTGAAATAGCTTCGGTGGCTATGGTGGCGTGATGCCGATCATTACTGCTGAGCCTCTGCCGCTGTCTGATGAGCAAAAGGTTGTGTTGGAGTCGATGGCGCGTTCGACGTCGTTGCCGCACCGTCAGGTGGTCCAGGCCAAGGCGTTGCTGTTGGCTGCTGTTGGTGTCGCCACCAACGAAGTGGCGCGGCGTTGCGGTACCAGCGACACGTCGGTGCGGGCATGGCGGCGGCGGTTCGTCACCGAAGGTGTCGACGGTGTCGGTCGTATCGCTCCTGGGCGGGGTCGCAAGTCGTGGCTGCCGGAAGGGACGGTGGCGGCGGTGGTTTCCGACACGTTGCACAACAAGCCAGACGACGGCTCGACACACTGGACGTCCCGGCTGATGGCCCAGCGTCACGGTATCGGTAAGGACAGCGTCGCCCGGATCTGGCGTGATCACGGTCTCAAGCCGTGGAAGGTAGACACGTTCAAGATCTCGAACGATCCCAACTTCGAAGAGAAACTGGTTGACGTCGTCGGTCTCTACCTGGATCCGCCGGCGAAGGCGGTGGTGTTCAGCTTCGATGAGAAGACCCAGTGCCAGGCGCTTGATCGCACCCAGCCCAGCCTCCCGATGAAACCCGGTCGAGGCGAGACGATGACCCATGACTACAAAGGCAACGGCACCACCGATCTGTTCGCCGCCTTGAACGTCGCCACCGGCGAAGTTCTCTACGACACCAAGCCCCGCCACACCGGCAACGACGTCCTCGCCTTCTTCAAGTACATCGATCTTCACGTGCCCCGCCATCTCGAGATCCATGTCGTGTTGGACAACCTCTCGGCGCACAAGGCGCCCGAGGTCACCAAGTGGCTCGCCCACCCGAGACGCAAGCGATGGCATCTGCACTTCACGCCGACCTCGTCGTCGTGGCTCAACCTGGTCGAGGGATGGTTCCACCTGCTCACCGAACGTCGGCTACGCCGCGGCACCTTCAACAGCGTCGAGGTGCTCATCGAAGCAATCGAGCTGTGGGCCGAGCACTGGAACCACGACCCGAAGCCCTTCACATGGAAGAAGACCGCCGAAGAAATCATCACAAAGGTCCGCCGCGGACGGGCCGCACTCACCGAAGCCAAATCCGCGACGGACCACTAGACGTTTGCTCCTGTCCGAGGCCCCTGACCTCAACGTGAGCCTCGTGTCACGGTCCGGGCGTCGGTAACCTTGCCACCTTCATGGACTCCAACCGCATTCGCCGCACGTTCGTCGACTTCTTCAAGGAACGCGATCATGTGTATCGCCCGTCGGCGTCGCTGATCCCCAACGACCCCACCTTGCTCCTGACCAATGCGGGGATGGTGCCGTTCAAGCCGTTCTTCCTCGGCGAGGAGGAACAGCCGTTCAAGCGAGCAGTATCGGTTCAGAAGTGCGCCCGCACGATCGACATCGACATC
This sequence comes from Acidimicrobiia bacterium, assembly GCA_035525055.1. Taxonomy (GTDB): domain Bacteria; phylum Actinomycetota; class Acidimicrobiia; order Spongiisociales; family ZC4RG35; genus DATEEG01. Next base: position 3,025 of record DATLEZ010000142.1, read on the forward strand.
ATCGGTACGACCCATCGCCACCTTTCCTTCTTCGAGATGATGGGCAACTTCAGCTTTGGCGACTACTTCAAGGAGCAAGCCATCGCCTGGGCCTACGAGTTGGTGACCTCCGGCTACGGGCTCGATCCCGATCGCCTCTGGTACACGGTCTACGAGACCGACGAGGAGGCCCGCTCGATCTGGATCGACCAGGTCGGAATCCCCAGCGAGCGGGTGCAGAAGGGTGGCAAGGACAACTTCTGGCAGATGGGAGTTCCCGGACCGTGCGGACCCTGTTCCGAACTGTTCTACGACAAAGGCCCCGAGTATGGAGAAGAGGGTGGTCCGATCGGGGGCGGGGAGGAGCGCTACATCGAGATCTGGAACCTGGTCTTCATGCAGAACATCCAGGACGAGCCCTATCACGTGATCGGGGACTTGCCCGCCAAGAACATCGACACCGGCCTGGGTCTCGAGCGAATGGCCGCCATCCTCCAGGAGGTCGACTCGATTTTCGAGACCGATGCGATTCGCCCGATCCTCGACGCCGCCTCCGGAGCGACGGACGTCGCTTACGGGTCGAACTCCTTTTCGGACGTATCTCTCCGGATCCTAGCCGACCACGGTCGCTCCATGACGATGCTGATTGGGGATGGAGTGGTTCCTTCCAACGAGGGTCGCGGTTACGTCTTGCGGCGTCTGATCCGGCGAGCGGTGCGACATGCCTGGCAACTCAAAGGCACAGACCTGATCACTCCTCACCTGGTCGAGGCGACTATTGATACCCTCGGTGAGGCCTATCCCGAGCTCGTCGCCAAAAGAGACATTGTGATGTCGGTGGTGGAACGGGAGGAGAGCCGATTTCGGCGAACCCTCGAATCGGGTCATCAACTGTTGGACACCGAGCTCGCCGGACGCGACAAGCTCCCCGGGTCTGTGGCGTTCAAGCTCCATGACACGTTCGGCTTTCCCATCGAGCTCACGACCGAGATCGCCACCGAGCGCGGCGTCGAGGTCGACCGGGCGGGTTTCAACGAAGAGATGGAGGGTCAGCGCAGCCGGGCTCGCAAGGCTTGGCGTGGCGGAGATGCGGCCGTGACAGGACAGCTCTACGGCCGAGTCATCGACGAGACCGGACCGACCATGTTTACCGGATACGAAACCGAAACGGGGACGGGTCGGATTCTGGCGGTGATGCGGGATGGAGAAATGGTCGAAAGGGCCGAGCACGGTCAGGAGGTTGAGATCTTTCTCGACGTCACTCCGTTCTACGCCGAATCAGGCGGCCAAGTCGGGGATACCGGTTCGATCACCACCGAGTCCGGAGCCCTGGCAGTCTTCGACACACGACATGCCTTGCAGGGACTGCATGGTCATCGATCGAAGGTTGCATCCGGCTACGTGCAGGTGGGTCAGACCGCCGACCTGGTCATCGACAGCCCCCGCCGGGAGCGAATTCGGAAGTCGCACACCGGAACCCATGTCCTCCACTGGGCTTTGCGCGAGGTCTTGGGTGGCCACGCCCACCAGGCCGGTTCGCTGGTCGAATCGGGGAGACTCCGTTTCGACTTCTCCCATTTCTCGGCCGTGGCTCCAACCGAAATCGCGGAGATTGAGTCCCTCGCCAATCATCGTCTTATTGAAAACGGGCACGTGACAACGACTGTCACGACCAAAGAGGAGGCCGAGCGCCAGGGAGCCCTCGCCTTTTTCGGTGACAAATACGGGGAAACGGTTCGGCTGGTCAGGATCGGCCAGTTCTCCGCCGAACTCTGTGGCGGGACCCACACCCACACCGCGGCCCAGGTCGGGCCTCTCATCGTGTTGGGTGAGTCGTCGATCGGCTCCAATGTTCGTCGGATCGAGGCGCTTACCGGAGAGAACGCCTATCACCACATCACCGAGTGGCGATCGTCCATGGATGAGACTGCTCAACTTCTCAAAGCTCCGCCCGGCGAGATCCCCGACCGGGTTCGCAGTCTGATGGCCCGAATCGAGGAAATGGAAGATCACCTGGACTCGTATCGGCAGCGCGATCGAGCGGCCGCTGCCACCGAGTTGGCCGGCAGTGCCGAACAGGTAGGTAGCGCACGGTTGCTGGTCGCCAAGTGGCCCGATCTGAACCCCGAGCAACTCCGACTGCTGGCCATTGCAGCCCGCGAGAAGCTGGGACGAGGGCTGGTCGTTCTCGGCTCGACGGCGGGCGGCAAGGGATCCCTCGTCGGAGTCGCCAGCAAGGACCTGGTGGGCGAGGGGATCTCAGCTGCCGAAGTGGTGGCAGCGGGCGCCAAACTCCTCGGAGGCGGCGGCAGCCGGGATCCTGAACTCGCCCAGGCCGGCGGGCCCCACGGCGACCAGCTTGGCGCCGCCCTGGAGGCCGCTCACGAAGCTGCCGCTAGCCGCTTACATGGTGTGTGACAGCATGGTGTCTGATTGGGGCTCGGCGACGCGGCGCGGGCGAGCTCTTGGCCTCGATCACGGTTCCGCTCGGGTCGGAGTGGCCGTCTCCGACGCCCTCCGGATCACGGCCCAGCCTCTCGAAGTGGTCGCTCGACCCAGGGCCGTCGCCCGGATCGCCGAGATCGTGGTCGAGTACGAAATCGAAGAGATCGTTGTGGGCCTCCCTACATCGCTGAACGGAACGGAAGGCCCGCCCGCCTCGGCAGCCCGGGCGTTCGGTGGAGAGATTGCCCTGGCCACGGGCATAGACGTGACCTATGTAGACGAGCGCTTCACGACAGTTACGGCTGAAAAAGCCATGCTCGAAGCCGGCGCCAAGCGCCGGGTCCGGCGGGATAACCTCGATAAGGTTGCGGCCGCCATTATTCTGCAGGCGTTCCTGGACCAACCCTTATGAGTCCTACCTCCTTCCTCTCTAGTCGGTGGCTCCGCGTCCTTCTCGGCGTCGGGGTGACCGCGCTCATCGTTGTGGTCACCGCCCAGGGCCTGGCTCGTGTGATCGGGGGGGCCGTCGGTGAGAACGGTGAGGACTCCGAGAGTGTCTCGATCGCCGCGAACCTTGACGTCGAGATCGCGGTGCCGCCAGGTGCCAGCGCCCGCCAGATCGGCAACATCCTGGCCGAGGCCGGGGTAATCGAGTCGGCCAACGAGTTCGAGTTGGAGGTGCGGGATCAGGGCATCGCCAATCAGCTTCGGGCGGGCACCTATCAATTGGTTACTGGAATGGGGATCGACGCCGTCATCCCGGTCCTGTTGCGGGGTCCGGTCGCTGATGCCTACCGCGTGACCATCCCGGAAGGTCTCAGGGTGTCGGAGATAATCGTCATCCTGGCCGATGCGTCGGGGCGGGAAACCGATGACTTCGAGACGGCTTTGCTCGAGGGAGAGGTCGCCACAGAACTGAGAGTGATGCCCGAACAAGTCACCCTCAGCGACTGGGAGGGTTTGCTGTTCCCCGACACATACGAATTCCTGCGCGATTCACCACCATCTGAGATCCTCCAGGTCCTCTCCGACACCATGCAGGAAAGGGTCGGCGGGGTTGACTGGACCGCCATCACTGACGCCGGCTTCGACTCTTATCAGGGGATCATCATTGCCAGCCTGATCGAAGCCGAAGTCAGAGTTGCCGACGAGCGACCCCTGGTCTCGAGTGTGATCTTCAATCGACTCGCCGAGGGAATGGCGCTGCAGATCGACGCCTCGGTGCTGTACGGGCTCAATACGAGGGATCCCGCCCTTTTCGATAATGAATCCGAGTCGCTCTACAACCTCTACCTGTACGCGGGGCTGCCCCCAACCCCGATCGGGGCTCCCGGGCGGGCGTCCTTGCAAGCGGCGGCGGCGCCCGCCACATCCGACTTTTTCTTCTACGTGCTGTCGACGGCCGAAGGCGGTCATGCCTTCGCCGAGACCTTCGAGCAGCACCTGGCGAACATCGAGCGATCCCGGGCAGCCGGGATCCTCCCCTGAGTTCTGCCCCATGAAGCTCGCCGTTCTTGGCGATCCCGTGTCGCATTCGAAGTCGCCGGCGATACACAACGCCGCTCTTGCCGCGGTCGGTCTGGCCGGGACCTATGAAGCAAGGAAGGTCGATGAGCGGGGAGTCCGGGCCGCGTTTGACGAAGTCCGTTCGGGGGACCTCACCGGCTTCAACGTGACGATGCCCCACAAGGGCCTGGCTGCCGAACTATGCGATCGTCTCGACCCGGATGCCTTCCGCGCCGGGTCGGTGAACACGGTGGCACTCATCGACGGAGCCGTCTGGGGTTTCTCCACAGACATCGGTGGGATCCGCGATGCCTGGGGGGGATTGCCCGCCACCGCCCCGGTCTTGATCCTTGGGGCAGGGGGAGCAGCGGCGGCGGCGTGCGTCGCTCTCTCGGACCGTCCCCTCTATCTCGCGGCCCGGCGATTCGGGGCCGGGGCCGCCCTGGTGAATCGATTGCAGGGTCGTGGGTTGGAACTGGCGGCGGGAGAGGTCCGCTGGGGGGTGCCGGTGGTCGGAAGCGTCCTGGTCAACTGCACTCCGATCGGAATGAAGGGGGAGGCTCTGCCCGAGGACGTCCTGGCTGCTTGCGACGGGCTCCTCGATATGGCGTATGGGTCGATGGTCACCCCGGCGGTCCTGTCAGCCCGGAAAATGGGGTGCGAGGTCGTGGAAGGCATTGATTTGCTGGTTTTTCAGGCCATTCGATCGTTTGCGATCTGGACCGGTGTGACATCGCCTCTTGAGGTAATGAGAAAAGCTGCTAAAACCACTTAAGGCCCAGCCATTAAAGGCCGAATCCAAGCGGCAATACCTTAAAAAGGGGTTTGGCAATGTCGTTGACAGGGCATCTCGATGTTTTCCCGCTGGAGGAAGTTCTCCGTCTGCTGGCACGCTCGTACAAATCGGGCTGTCTCCGGGTCGATTCTCCCGATCTCCACGGGCGGGTCTACCTAAATAATGGCTCCCTCGCGCTCGTCACAGTTGGCAGCGATGAGGACCTTCGTCGACAACTGATCAGTTCCAAACTGGTCGGTGAAGACGCATTGCGATCCGCCGAAATTGGCGGCAAAAGCCTGAACGACGTTGCATCCGACAACGGTGGCCATCAGCTTCTCGACGATTTCTTCCGTGAGGAAGTTGTCGAGAGCCTTTATCGGATTCGCAAGCCGGGCCGGGGCCAGTTTGTCTTCAACGTAGATGTGGCTCCTCGCTACCGGGCAGATACTGCCTTTGACGTAGAACTGTGTGTCTCAGAAGCCGATCGAAGGGCCGCTGAGTGGTCCGACATCGAGTCGATCATTCCGAACATCGACCTTGCTCTCCGTATAAGCCCCGACGCTCCCAACGGTGAGCCGGTAACCCTGGCTCCCAACACCTGGCGCCTTGTAGCCGGGTTCGAGGGCTCCGGCACGGTTCGTTCGCTGGCCGACAGGCTCGGACTGTCTCGTTTCCGGGTTGCCAAGGATCTCACTGCTTTGGTCCGCAGTGGATTGGTCGAGGCCGCCATCGCGGCCACAGCCGCGGAACCCGAACCGGTGGCTGTCGCTCGCCAGGAAGAGCCCGTGCAATCCGACGCGTCGACCGGGTTTGGGTGGCGGGAGTCGGTCGAAGTCGTTCCCGCCCCGGCGATGTATGAGCCGGACCCGCCGGCCTACGAGGCCCCCCAGCCGGCCTACGAGGCCCCCCAGCCGACGTACGCCCCAAGCAACTCTGGACCGGTTGGGGACTATGGACAGGCCAGCTATGCGCAGCCTGAGCCGGCCGAGTCGGTTTACAACCCATTCACCTCGCCGGAACCTGAAGTGGAACCTGTGCTCGAACAGACCTATATCCAGCCCGAGGAGGCCAAGCCTGAGGAGATCAGGCCCGAGGAGGCCAGAGAATCCGCACAGCCCGATTCTTACAATCAGGGTTGGTGGACTGAACCTGCCGAGGCCGGAGACGCACCCGAAGGTGATCCGACCGCCGAGCTTCCGGTCGATCCCGACAGGCCGGCCGATCCGGCCGACGCGTTCCTCGATCGTGTCTTCTCCCAACTCGATGAAACACCCGAAGGTCAGGGGACTTCCCACGGAACCACTCACGGGTTCCTCAAGCGCCGCCGCATGAGCTCCATCGGAGCCGACGAATAGCCGGGATCCCGGGACGGGCAACCGTTTCGGGACTCCGACCTGATTCGGGCAGATCACCTAAAGCGGGCGATCTCAATGGCGGGTTTCACCCGGGTCCGAGGTCTAACGTCGCTCTACCGCTGTGACCGCCCTATTGACTGGCCTGGCCGGACTCCTGGCCGGGCCTTTGCTCCACGGAATTGCTGTACAAGCCGGTTCCGATCGTAAGTTCCACCTGGGGCTGACCTGTCCGCGTTGTGGGCAGGACGGCGATGCCTTCTCTCTCCGGTGCGCATGTGGGCGTCTCCGTTGGCGGGAGGCTGCGCTCGGGGTGGGAGTCGGCCTGGCCGCGGCCGGCATGGCCTGGAAGATCGGGTCACAACCGGTCTTGGTCGCTCACCTGGCCATGGTTGCCGTGACCGGCATTCTTATCGTCACCGACCTCGATCACTTCAGGATTCCCAACCGGATCCTCTACCCCGGAACCGCCCTCTGCTTCGTCTTGCTGGCCGGCGGTTTCGCCATCGAGCCTGGGCAGGGGAGTGTGGTCAGAGCCATCGCTGGCGCCGGTATCTACTTCGGCCTATTGCTGCTGGTCTTCGTGGCCGCCAGGGGCGAGGGATTCGGGTTCGGCGACGTGAAGTTGGCGGGCCTGCTCGGGCTGTTCGCGGCGTTCGAGGCCTATCGGATCCTCGCCTGGGCGTTGATCATCACCGCCTTCCTTGGTGCGATTCCAGCCGTTGTGTTGCTGCTGATGGGAAAGGGCCGGAAAGCGGCGCTTCCATATGGGCCGCCGCTGATCCTGGGAGCCTGGGGCGCCATCATTTTCTCGACGAGCCTCCTTACCTGACGGGTGCTGGAGGGCCGATACCATCGCGGCCGTCATGCTTCGTTTTCTCACAGGGGGTGAATCGCACGGACCCGGGCTGGTCGCCACCGTCGAAGGCCTTCCGGCGGGGCTCGCAGTTTCTAGCGAAGGTATCGCTGCCGAACTGGCCCGTCGGCGGCTCGGGTTCGGGCGTGGAGCCAGGATGCGGGTCGAGCAGGACGAACTCGAGATCCTGGCCGGTGTGCGCCACGGCAAGACGCTGGGTTCGCCGGTGGCAGTCATCGTCCGCAACTCCGAGTGGCCCCGGTTCCAGGAGAGCATGAGCGCGAATCCGGTCGAGGACAGCCAGGAGGGCAAGAAGCTCACCGCTCCCCGCCCCGGTCACGCCGACCTGGCGGGGATGATGAAGTACGACACCCGCGACGCTCGCGACATCCTCGAGCGAGCCTCGGCCCGCGAAACGGCCGCCCGGACAGTTGTCGGCTACCTGGCCAAGAAGCTCCTGGCGGAGGTCGACGTAAAGGTGCTGTCGCACGTCGTTTCGATAGGGAAGGTAACCGCCCCCGAGACGCCCCTTCCAAAGTTCGAAGATCTGGCGGTCATCGACGAGTCACCGGTTCGCTGCTTCTACCCGGAAACCGCAGCCGCCATGATCGCCGAAATCGAGTCGGCCAAGGCCGACCGCGACACACTGGGTGGTGTCGTGGAGGTCCTGGTTTATGGCCTTCCGGCGGGAGTTGGCAGCTATGTGCACTGGGACCGCCGCCTCGATGCCCGTCTGGCGCATGCCCTCATGTCGATCCAGGCGATCAAGGGCGTCGAGTTGGGTGACGGTTTCGAATCAGCCCGACGCAGGGGTTCGGAGGCCCACGACGAGATCTTCTATGAGGACGGCTTCGTGCGTCATACCACCCGGGCCGGAGGAACCGAAGGCGGAATGTCGATCGGTGGGCCTTTGCGAGTCAGGGCAGCCATGAAGCCGATCTCAACCGTCCTCAAAGGCCTGCAAACCGTCGACATCAACACGAAGGAAGCCGAGAAGGCGTTCTACGAGCGGTCCGATACTTGCGCCGTGCCGGCGGCCGGTGTGGTCGCCGAGCAGATGGTGGCGATCGTGGTCGCCCAGGAGTGTCAGCGCATGTTCGGTGGCGACACGGTCGACGACTTCCGCCGGGGATCGCAGGCGTTCCAGGATCGGTCCGGGCGGTTCTGAGTGCCGTTGGGGCTGATCGGAATGATGGGATCCGGCAAGAGCACGGTGTCCTTCCTGGACCCCGACGCAGCGCTGCCGGTGGAGAAACCGTGGAACGCATACTGATGACCATTCCGGCAATGCCGGAAGCGACGTCGGAGATCCTGATCGGCCGGGGATTTCCCGACCCATTCCTGCCGGAGCGGAGTTTCCGGAGAACGACCGCGATCTTCTCTCAGCATGGCGCCGCGGCAGTCGCCCAACGGGTGTTCGATGCTGTCGGGACTGGCCCACTTATGTACCTTCCGGATCGAGACGAGGCCAAGACCATGGCTGTAGTCGAGAAGGCTTACCGGTGGCTGGCCGAGGCCCCGCTCGGTCGGCACGACACCATCGTCGGGGTCGGCGGCGGCGCCGCGACCGACCTGGCCGGCTTTGTCGCCGCGACGTGGCTACGGGGAGTGGAGTCGGTGATGGTCCCAACGACTCTGCTCGGTGCCGTTGACGCTGCGATCGGAGGAAAGACCGGCATCAATTTGGAGGGAAAGAACCTGGTCGGTGCCTTCCACTTGCCATCCCGCGTAATTGTCGATCTCGATGTCATGGAGGCGGTGCCGGCGACCTTGCGACTCGAAGGACTGGCCGAAGCCCTGAAGTCCGGTCTAGTCGCCGACCCCGTCCTGGTCGAGCTCTTCGAACGCCACGGGGCCACGGCCCCGATGGAGGACGTGGTGACGCGTTCCATCAAGGTGAAGGCCGCGGTAGTGGGCGAGGACTTCCGGGAGGATGGACGACGGGCCGTCCTTAACTTCGGCCACACCATCGGACATGGGGTGGAGATGGCGGCAGGCATGCCTCATGGGCTGGCGGTAGCCGTCGGCATGGTCGCCGCCGGCGCAGTTTCCGCCGCTCGCTTCGGGTTTCCAACCCAGTGGCTGACCGACGTCATCTTCTCGATGGGTTTGCCGGTTTCAGCCTTCGGCGTGTCCCGGGATTCTGTCCTCGGATTCGTCAGCAGAGACAAGAAGAGATCCGCCGATGGCACCCGCATGGTGCTTTTGCGTTCCGTGGGCGATCCTGTGGTCGATCTGGTCGACGACGCCGAAATCGATCTGGGTTTGGCAGCCGTTGGGATCGGGCGAAGCGTCTAGCTCCGGCTAGTCGGTGAGGGATCCGAGTAACCTTCGGCTCCGGTAATGGCTCTCGCGACCTCCGTTTGACATGGCATCTACTAACGACGTACGTCCTGGACAGGCCCTCGATCTCGAAGATGGCATCTTCACCATCGTCGACTATCAGCACGTGAAGCCCGGCAAGGGCCGGGCGTTTGTACGGATGAAGCTGAAAAACCTGGAGACCGGCCAGGTCCTCGACCGAACGTTTCGGGCCGGTGAAGATGTGACACAGGCCATGATCGATCGCCGTGATCACACTTTCCTTTATCGCGACGACTACGGCTTCCACTTCATGAACCTGGACGACTACGGCCAATTCGCCATGAGTGCCGACGATGTTGGTGAGAATGCCGGCTTCCTGGCAGACGGCATGACTGTCACCCTCGCCCTCTACAAAGGGAATCCGATAGCGGTCGATCTCCCGGCCTCGGTTGAAATGGAGATCACTTACACCGAGCCAGGCGTGAAAGGCGATCGCGTATCCGGTGCGACGAAACCGGCGACGACCCAGACCGGCCTAGTCGTGCAGGTGCCGCTGTTCGTCACTATCGGAGATCACATCAAAGTCGACACGCGCACCGGCTCGTACATCACCCGAGCGTGACAGTTGAGCCCCGCGACCTGGCGGTTCAGGCTCTATATGAAGCGGATCAGCGGGACCTAAGCAATCGCCATGAGGACCTTCCCCCCAAGGCGGCGCGGCTAGTAGCGGGAGTGCTTGAGCATGTCAGAGAACTCGACGACGAGATCGACAGCGCCTCGGAGCATTGGCGGGTACAACGGATGCCCGTGGTGGACCGGGCGATCCTGCGGCTCGGCCTCTACGAATTGCGGTACGAACGAGACACGCCGGCGGCGGTGGTCGTCGCCGAGGCAGTGCGGCTAGCGAAGACCTTCAGCACGGAACGCTCCGGAGCGTTCGTGAACGGCGTCCTGGCGACGCTGGCCGAACAGGAACGGGGCTAATTCACGCGGGCAAGAGTCGCCGTGATCTGCTCTTTGATCTGATCCGGTTGTTGGAGGTACGCAAAGTGCCCGCATCCAATCAACACAGATAGGCGGGCACCCGGTACCGCCCGGGCAATGTGGGCCGCCACTTCAATTGGAATGAAGTCCTCATCTCCGTGAATGACCAGTGTCGGGATCCTGAGTTTGCGCAGTTTCGGCAGCAGGTCGTACTCGGCTGACAGCCAGGTCTCCTCATAAAGGCGATGCTCGATGGCTCTCGCCGTTAGAACGCTCTCCTTTGTGAAGTGCGTTCGGAGTCGTCCAACGACTCGCTCGAGCAGTTCTGGCTGGGGGAGGGTCAGTCCAAAGTGGATCCAGTAATACCCAGCCTCGACATCGAAATCTCCTTGCTTGAAGAGGTCGTTGGATGACAGTGTCTGCATCCGCTCCACGTCAGCCGCCGGTCTTATGCGGCGAAAGTGCTCTCGGAGCAGCACTGAGTCGTCGTGGGACGCCGGAGCCGTTGTCATCAGGATCAGATGCGAGACACGATCGGGATAGCGAATGGCGTACTCCATCGCCAAGACCCCACCCCATGAATGCCCAAGAACCGCAAAGGCTTCCAGTTGAAATTGGCGCCGGAGTCGCTCCAGGTCCTCCATCTCGGACCGGATTGTGACGTTCTCGGCCTCGACGCCGACAGCAGACCTGCCCCGTCCTCGTTGGTCGTAATAGATGAGTCGGAAGGAATCGGCGAGGTGGTCGAGCTCCGGCAAGAGGTAGCTGTGGTCGAAGTCAGGTCCACCATGAACGACGATGATGGGGGAGCCCTGCCCGATGTCGCGGTAGTACAAAGAAGCTTGGCCGGTCAGCACTTCCTTTCGCGAGGGATCAGTCGTTGGGTAGAGAAATCGGCGTGCATCTCGAAGCTTCCGAGAGGAGGAGGCGACAGCGTAGGGGACGACCCATTGGCGCCCAAGGGATGGACGGGTCTTGGGGATCTCGCCAGAGCCTACGAGTACGGGATGCGGGGCACGGTCCACGTGGTCCCGGCCGCGTGATCCGGGGGTGTCGAGTCGGATCAGCCCTCCGCCAGAACGTTCCGGAGCTTGGCCGCGAACGCGTCCGGTTCGCCCATCTGGCCGTACTCGCCCCCTAGGAAGCCGCCATGGTTGCTGGGGAAGATCACCGGTTCGGTTCCCAGACGCTCGGCAACGGCGAAGGAGCCTCGGCTCGCGAGCTCGCCCTGTGACTCCTCTCCGGTGGCCATGACGATCCGCGTGGATGCGGCGCGCAGGGCCTCAATGTCGGGCTCGTACCCGATGGACCCGACGAGGGCTAGGCCGAGGAGCGGGTCGGTCCGTGATCCATCATCCTCGGTCGGGAGGCCGAACATCGCCGGGTCGGGCGCGGGCTGTTGTGCGAAGTCAGCCGTGAACTCGCCGCGATGGCTGACGATGGCGATGAAGTGGGCCATTCCCGCCCCCCAACCGCGCTGCCGATACGTTTTGTTGACCGCGCGTGTTGCCGCCAGCGCCGCCTCTCGGTCGGGGAGGAGAGTCGGGAGCGGGGGCTCGTGCGCAACGAGGTTCCGCACATCCCCGGGGTGCCGGGCGACGAGCGCCAGCGCGTTCACCGCGCCGCCGCTGCTCGCGAACAGGTCGACCGGCCCGCATCCAAGCACCTCGATGATCCGGTGCACGTCGTCGGCATGCTGTTCGGGCGTTGGCGGGGTCATCGGCTCGGTCAGATGGCTGCGCTCACTTCCACGCGGGTCGTAGGTGACCACGGTGCGGTCGGTGAAGTGGCTCGCCAGGGTTACGAAGCCGGCCGCGGCCATCGGTGAGCCGATCAGGAACAGGGGAGTCGCGTCCGGCGAGGTGCCAGGTCGGATGTCGTAGGTCAAGGTGGCGCCCGGCACTTCCAGGGTGCGAGTGTTGTGCTCGGTCAGGGTCATTTGGTTGCTCCTTCG
>DATLEZ010000143.1:0-6843 GCA_035525055.1 Acidimicrobiia bacterium
GTTGGCCCGAACTTGGTCCCGTCGTCTAGGGGTCTAGGACGCCGGCCTCTCAAGCCGGAAACGCCGGTTCAAATCCGGTCGGGACTGCAAAACCCCTGCTCAGAGGCCCTTTTTGGAAGGACGTTGGAGCGAGGTGCCACCTCCGTCTCCTGTTGAGAGGAATACGACCGAGGACGCAATCTCGGGCGCATAGCGGTGAAGCATCTCGACGCAGAAGGCGAACAGGTCGGCCACTCGTTGACCTTTCGGGTGGTCGGTCGACCACAGCTCCAAGTTTTCGATGCGGTTGTCGGTGCGTCTGCCGTTTCGATGATGGACCACCTCGTCCGGCCTCAGTGGTCGCCCGAGATGAATCGCCATGACCAGCCGATGCTCTCCAACTTTGGTGACGCCTCCGACGAGGGCACGCAGTTCGCGTGGGACCGGGACCTGGCGGTAGCCATGGCTGATGTGACCGTTGCCATCACTCTGCCTGACCCGCTGATCGGGCAGCGGGTCGCCATGTACCAGATAGCGCTTGTAATGGGCAGCGCAGTAGCCAAGGGCCTTGTGGGGACGGTCGCAGTCATCGACAGAGCACAGCCTCCCTGGTGTTCTCAGCGGTGACTCGTCGATGGTTCCCGTGCGCAGGAGTCGCAGGTAGTGGCCGTGGCAATAGCCTTTGGCTTCGGCCGGATGGTCGCAATCCAGTGCCTGGCAGACAATGACTTGCTCACCTCGAGGTAGTGCGGGTCCGGGCTCACCGGTCCTAAGTACACGTCGATAGTGCATCTGGCACATTCCCCGGGAGTACTGGTCTTTGGGGCATCCGTCGATGCCACAGATCCCCTCCATGAGACCGAAAGTATCCGGTCGCTGTGACAGAAACGCCTGCCGGCTGGCCCGAGGCGCTCTATGTGCCGCGTCCCCAGGCGTGAACCCGTTCGGGGTTGCCTACGGCACTGGCGTTCAGTCGATGCTGTTCGCCTGGCGTATCGTCAGGAGCTCGTCGTCTGATAGACCGGCCAGTTCCAAGATTCTCGAGAGGACATCCGATTTGCCGGCCCCGTACGAATCGATGTCATCCGTTGACTCCGCCAGTGCACGCTTGACGCTGGCATAGGTGTCACGAAGCTCTGGGTTGTTGCGAAGCACCGTCCTGACACCGAGATGGTTCCGCAGCGCGAGGCTGCCCTCGACCACGATGTAGGTGTTGGTGCGCGGTATGTCGGTCGGAGCTCGGAACGCCCACCGGTCCTCGATACCGAGCTCGCCGAGCGGTTCGTAGCCGAGGGCCTGGAGGGCGGTCGAGGCGGCCTCGACGTCCTGTGCGGCGACGACGATGTCGATATCGATCACAGGCTTGGCGGCTAGGCCTTCGACGGATGTGCTTCCCACATGCTCGATGGCCTTCCAAGCCACACCGGCATCGTCCAACGCCTGTTGGTGCCGAGCCTGCAGGTCCTGGAAGGTGGCCTTCCATTGGGGGTCATAGTCGACCACGCGGATCGTCATGCTCCGACCGTACCGCGCCTCGGGGACGACGTCCTATCCGTTGAAGCGCTCAATGTGGCCGCATCCCCCGACGCAGGTCGCATCGACGATGGGGAGGTCCCGGCCGGTGGGTCAGTTCCTCAGATCACTCTGCCTGAGCGGTGTGATCACTACTGCCGGTCAATCTATGCCTTGTCTATCGGTGTCCATCGCTTCCCAATGAACGGTTTGACATCGTCAGCGTCACAAGGCGGGCGAACCTGCCTGGTCGCTCGACTAACGAGGCGCTAGTCGAGGAAAACCTGAACCCTGATCGCGGTCGGGCTGAACGGCCCTAGTTCGATTCTCATTTCGCCCCTCTGTCCCGAGGGGTCGACGAACTCAATGAGGTTGCCTGCGTACTCCAGCACGTCATCGTCTGAAGCTACCGTCCCCGCCCCCGCCACGACCTCGAAGCCGGCAGCGGGCAGCGCATCCAGGAAGAACCGAGTTGCGTCACCCACGCTCATTGCGGTGAGGATGTCTTGACTGGCGCGATCACTGAGGAAACCTTCGAGAAAGACTGCATCATCGGGTGCGGGCAACCCGGCCAGTTCTGCCATGGGGCCATTCGCCTGCTGAAGTCCTTCGGGCACCGCGATCGCTGTTGGCCTAATCAGACCCGCACCGTTCTCGTCTGATGCCGCGACCACATCGATATCACTGAGCGAGTTGGCCAGCGCTCGGGCGAGCGCCTCCATCCGGGTTCGGGTGTCGCCTTCGTAGGCGAACGTCGCGAACTGGTTCACGACTCGAAACGACAGCTGATCGACCTGCACCCACATCTCACCGTGAGCCGATCCCTCGACCCCCTGCCAAAATGCGGATTCTCCGATTCCCTCCACCATCTCGATCGTGATGCTGGAATCCGCGAGTGGCGCCGACTCGCTTTGGATGTCGAAGGTCCACGATTGCATTGGGAGCCAACCGATGGAGCTATCCGCCCCCTCCACGATGTTCTCGTCGACGGGCTCGATCGCCCAACCGCAGCCCCCCATCTCGGTGGCGCTGATGACCGTGAAGCCCGTGGCGTCGGCGACCTCATCCTGGCTCAGAACGACACAGGCGTTCTCCCAGCCAGCCTGGCCGAGACGAAAGGCGCTCGCATCCCCCTCACCACTACCAGACACGGTGCCCGCCCCGGGGTCGGCTGGAGCATCCCCGGACAGCCCAGGAGAATCGGCGCTGCTGCCCGCACAGGCCGTCGCGGCAATGATGAGAATCGAGGTCGCTAGCCCTATCAGCCCTCTGCGCATTCGTTTAGGTCCTCTCACGCTCGATCACACACCTCCGCCGCGGCGCGAGTCGTTCAACGAGCCTCGTCGGTAGTTGACCCAGCCTGTCCGGTGGCGCTTAACGAACTCCAAACGTTGTCTCTGGCGGTGCGTGGTTAGCCTCGGTCCGACGAATGGGTCTTGTGAGGTTTGAGGCGTTGGGGCCACTCACTGTGGTAGACGACGGCGACCCGGTACACCTGCGACCGGCTCACCGTCGTTTGGCGGCGTGTCTGCTCTTGAACCCGGAGGTGTGGGTGCCCGTAGACACTTTGGTGGACCGAATGTGGGGGGAGTCCCCTCCCAATACCGCCCGCAGCACCCTGCACGTGCACCTTTCGGCCCTCAGGCGCAAGGTCCCGGGTCTGATACAGACTGGTGGCAGCGGCTATCTCCTCGACCTCAACGGTCATGAATTCGATGTTCCTCAGTTCTCAGCCATGGCGGCACAAGCGGCCACCAAGTTGGGGGAAGGCAAACTCAGAGAGGCCGTCGATTTGGCTGGACGAGCGTCGGCCTTGTGGCGCGGACACCCCTTTCCCGAGCTCGTCGACGTCGAAGCGGCCCGTGGCGAATGCCACCGGCTCACCGAGCTGGCCACCGCAACCAACACCACACTGGCCAAGGCTCTGATGATGCAGGGAAGAGTCACTGAGTCGATCGCGGTGCTGCGACAACTCGTGGCGGGACAGCCACTCAACGAGGCGCTGTGGGAGGAGTTGATCCTCGCCTACTACCTGGGGGGCCGTCAGGCCGACGCCATCGGAGCGTTCGTCGAAGTGAGCAAAGTTCTGAGAGAGGAACTCGGAGTTCGACCAGGCCCCCGGCTGCGGCAGATGGAAGAGCGAGTGCTCGTCCAGGATCCCGCCCTGATGAGCCGGGCAACAATGACCGTGGCCAACAACTTGCCTGAGCTCGATTCGAGCTTCGTGGGGCGCGACCGCGATGTTGAGGGTGCTCTTGGCCTCCTGAGGCGAAACCACCTCGTCACCATCACCGGGCCACCTGGGATCGGTAAGACACGGTTGGCGATCGAAACTGGGGTTCGGACAAACGGGGCGTTTCCAGGCGGCGTTTGGCTGGCTCGTTTGGCTGGGGCGAGGGTCGACGCGGACGTGTCGGCGACGATTGCCGCCACCATGTCGGTTACGGAGAGCATCGAGAGTCTCGCTCACCTGTTCCGGCACCTGTCCCCCCGCCCTGCGCTTCTGATCCTCGACAACTGCGAACATCTTCTGGCCGCGGTGGATGCTTTTCTCGATGCTCGGGTCCGGGGCGACCGGATTCGGGTTCTGGCCACGAGTCGAACCAGGCTCGGGGCCCGTGACGAGGTTGTTTGGCCGTTGCGGGCGCTGTCCGTGCCGGAGTCCTCCGACGGGATGTGGCAGTCCGACGCCCTGCAACTGTTCTCTGACCGGGTTGCCCGAGTCGACCCTACGATCATCCTGGCCCACACCGACCCGGACGAGCTGCTCGAGGTGTGTCGCAAGGCGGGTGGCGTCCCCCTGGCTCTGGAGATCATGGCTCGCTGGTTCCCGTCGCTCGACCTGAGGAGCATCGCTGGGCTCACCCTCGATGGCGCGCCGGCGCCGCTCGCGGCCGACCCTCCTCACCACGCTTCGGTTTCAGAGGCCATCGCCTGGAGTGCCGCTCTGCTCGACGCACAGAGTCGTGAGGCCTTTCATACCGCTTCGACCTTCGCCGGTGCTTTTGCCGCCGAAGCATTCCGAACGGTCTGCGTCCCCCGAGCGGATCTCCACGATGCCACCGCCACGCTCGGCCGATTGGTGGAGGCTTCGCTCCTGGTGCCGGAACGGTCGGCCCGCCCCGGCCTTCGATATCGCATGCTGGAACCGCTCAAGGACTTCGGCGCCGCTCGTCTCGCTACCGACGGGAAAGACCGAGCCACACGGGACCTTCACGCTCGGTGGTTCGTTGATTCGGCGAGACTCCTGGCAGCGGCTGCCATGAATCCAGCAGAGCCCTCCGCGTTCGTGGAAGCCGACGAGAGCATCGCCGACTATCGGCTGGCGATGCGGCACCTCCTCGACACGGACCGGCCTCACGACGCCGTCGAGATCGCCGCAGGGCTCGTCCAGTACTGGATCGCGCGGTTCCTGGGTTGGGAGGGGCAGCGCTGGTTGGACGAATGCCTCGGCCACGCGTTGGACGACGAGCGTCGGCTCCACGCGCTCACCGCTGCCGGCGCTGTGGCTTTCTACATCGGGCAATACGATCTGTCGGCCGACCTCTACGCGGAGGTGAGAGACCTCGCCGTCCGGAGAGGTGATCGACGCCGAGAAGCCCAGGCACTGTATGGCATGGGCCGCGTGCAAGTCCACCGGCGCCCGGACGAAGGCCAGGTACTGCTCACAAGAGCTGTCGATGCGTTCGAAGCGGAGGGGGACCTGGTATCGGCAGCCGAGTGTCGGGTGGTCATCGGCATCCAGGCGGCATACTCGGCCGACTCGGCGGTAGCCGAGGCGACCCTGGCGAAAGCTGTCGCCGTCCTCGAAACTGCGGGTCATCGCAAGGTCGCCTCGGTCGCCCACCGGTACCTCTCACTGGTGGCCTGGCACGAGGAGGATCAAATACGTGCTCGCGACCACCTCGAGGTGGCTGAAAGGCTGGCTGAGGAAAGCCACGATCGGCGGGTCCTATCGGGAGTAATGGTGCAGCGGGCGATGTTCGAGGGAAGATGGGGAAGCCCCGCCCGGGCCGCCGCTGCCATCATCGAATCACTTCGGTTGATTTCGGGACAGCATCGGATCTATTTCTGCCTGACCGCATTCGGGGCTCTTCCCATCCTGATATCGCAAGGGGAATGGTCAATGGCAGACCGGCTCCTCAAGTACTTCGACCGGGTTTATGACGAATATGGATGGGTTTCGCTCGACCAACGCCATGCCGCCGCAGCCGGCTATCGCGCTCGGGTGGCCGCAGCGTTGTCGGCTGGAGGTGAGGAACCGGACCAGAGGTCGGTTCTTCCATCGGTGCTGGAAGAGGAGCTGATCGACAAGCTGACCCTGATCGAAACCACGTCCCTTCGCCGCGATCTCGCCCCGAACTGACATACCGCGCCGACCTGCCGCCCCGTTCAGCATTTGTTAAGTGGCTTCTGTCACCTTTGGCACCCATTCCAACGAGAAAGGGACCGCGGTGGCTACCGGAACGACAGATCGAGCTTGGGATCAGCCTCGAGGCGCCAGGCGACCACATTCCAGAGTGTTGCTGTTCGCCGCGCTGACGATAGTCCTCGGGGCTTGCGGGTCGGGGGGCGACACGGCGTCAGTGGACGAGGAGCACAACCCTTCGGACCCGGCCGTCGTGACCACCGCATCGTCCGAGGCATCGGCCGAAAGTCAATCGCCGGCACCGGACGCATCGGAGATCGACTGGGCAACCGTGGATCTCACGACTATCGACTGGGACACGATCGATTGGAGCCAGGTCGACTTCCCCGCTCTCATCGAGAACCCAACCGCGTCAGACTTGGACGACGAGACGAAGATACTGATCGGGAACAGCATGAATCCTGGCGCCGCGACCCTCACCATCGGGGAGCAGACCTGGGAGTCCGACTCGTTCCTCTGTGCCTTCGGTCACGACGCGACCCAGAGCGACACCTACTCGTTCAGCTCGGACGCCCGCAGCGAGCATGAAGGGGCCCGGGTGCAGATGCAGGCCAACATTGCAGACCTGTCCGGTCAGGGCCGGTTCGAGGGTCCCGACCTCAACCACCAGGTCTACATTGCTGACATCGACGACTTCGACAATCCGAGTATCGATTTCGAGTTCAACGCTCCCGAAGGGATCAGCATCGACGGCAACACGGTCACCGCCGAAGGGTTGTTCGACGACAACCTCACCCAAGGCAGCGTCGAGGAGATCCCAGGCACACTCGATGCAACGTGCGGAGATGCCAGCAGAAGGTGATCCTTGGCTTAGGTGGTGTCTCGTTGTCCGTAGGAGATTCCTTCTAGGTCCGCTCATTGCCCCGCCGGTAGTTGCCGGTCACCCTGGCCATCAGCTCCTGAGGGTTACGAGTCTCCAACCG
>DATLEZ010000144.1:0-4427 GCA_035525055.1 Acidimicrobiia bacterium
GATTCTCTGGTGTTTGACGTGGGCGAAGCCCATCTCAAGCGGGTTCCTATGATGGAACCGCTGCGCGGCGACCGTCTGCGAGTGGGCGATCTGCTCGACTCGGTGGACGACGCTGCCAGTTTGATTACCGCACTCGGAGGACACTGATGGCAGAACGTGAGCAGTCTCGCCGCTCGAAAGAGACGGAGCGCCCCGAGGTCGAGGAAGAGACGGCCTCTCCCCGCAGCGAGGCCGACGACCAAAAACTCGATGAACTATTGGACGAGATCGACCAGGTGCTGGAGGAGAACGCCGAGGAGTTTGTCAAGAACTACATCCAGAAGGGCGGGGAGTGAGCCCGGGACCTCGTCTTCCGCTGTTGTTCGACATCCCGGCGCCCGGTTCCAGCTTCACAGATTTGCTGTCGACCCTCGGTTACACGCGGCCTCTGGACTTTCCAAGGGATGTCCGATCGGTCACGGCACCCGTCGGCACCACGGTGCTGGCGCTGCGGTACAAGGACGGCGTCGTCATGGCAGGCGATCGTCAGGCCACTGAAGGCAATCTGGTCGCCCATCGCGAGATTCGCAAGGTGTACCCAGCGGACTCCCACTCAGGAGTGGCGATAGCAGGGACGGCTGGCCTTGCCATCGAAATGGTCCGCCTGTTCCAGGTGGAGCTGGAGCACTACGAAAAGATTGAGGGGAGCCGGCTGTCGCTAGAGGGCAAAGCAACCTTCTTGGCCCGACTGGTGCGCAACCAGCTGCCCATGGCGTTTCAGGGCCTGGTCGTAGTTCCGCTCTTTGCTGGTTTCGACGAACTCATCGGCCGGGGACGCCTCTATACCTACGACGTGGTCGGTGGCCGATACGAAGAGAACGACTTCGGGTCGACCGGCTCAGGCGCCAGCCTCGCGAAGTCTTATCTGCGAACGGCCTTTAGCGACGGCCTCACCGCCGACCAGGCAGTCAACGTGGCGGTTGGAGCGCTCGTGTCGGCCGCTCAGGAAGATACGGCCACCGGAGGCCCAGATCTCCGCCGTGGCATCCTTCCGATCGTGATGGTCATCGACAAGGAAGGACTGCGTGAGCTGCCCGACGAGACGATCAGGCCGGCAGCTGAGGCGGCGGTGGAGCAGATCAGATGAGCCTCCCCTTCTACGTTCCTCCGGAACAACAAGTTCGGGACAAAGCCGAGTTCGCGCGCAAAGGAATTGCCCGGGGCAGGTCGATCGCCGTGATCGAGTATGTCGACGGTCTGCTGCTCCTGGCCGAGAATCCGTCGACCGCCCTAAAAAAGATCAGCGAGGTGTATGACCGCATCGCCTTCGCTGGGGTCGGTCGTTATAACGAGTTTGAGACCTTGAGAAAGGCCGGTATCCGCCAGGCTGACCTCATGGGCTATCTGTACAGCCGCGACGACGTCAATGCCCAGGCCCTAGCGACGACGTTCTCGGAGGCGCTCGGGGCGATCTTCTCGCGCGAGCTCAAGCCCTACGAGGTCGAAGTGTTGATCGCCGAGGTGGGGGAGCCCAATCGGATCTACCGGATCTCCTACGACGGCACCCTCAACGACGAGCGCCGGGTGACGGCGATCGGCGGGAAGTCGGAGGCTCTCACCGAAGCTCTGCGCCAGGGGTGGTCGGAAGGCATGACGCTCGAAGCGGCGGTTGCCCTCGGCAAGTCGGCCTTTCGAACATCTGAAGGCCGCGATCCCGAAGGATGGGAAGCCGCGGTCCTCGACCGGAAGAACGGGCGTCGCACTTTCCGTCGCCTCACCGCCGACCAGCTCGCCTGAAAATGCCCGATCGGGCAACCCTGGTCGCGTTCGGGACCTTCGTACTCATCGGCGGGTTCAACTTTGTCGCTGTCCGCTTCTCAAATCGGGAACTGGCCCCGATGTTCGGGGCCGGGGTCAGATTCACCATCGCGGCGTTGATCCTGCTGGCAGTGGTGGCCCTTCGTCGCCTTCCGATGGCCCGGGGACGAGCGCTGAAGGCGGCGGTGATCTACGGGCTTCTGAACTTCACCGCGGCTTACGGTTTGGCGTACTGGGCACTAACCACCCTGCCCGCCGGGATCGGTGCCGTGCTGTTCGCGGCGACGCCGCTGTTCACGGTGTTCCTGGCCCCTTTGCATCGCATTGAGAAGTTCCGAGTTCGGGGCCTGGTCGGATCGTTGATCACGCTGGTGGGGATCGTCGTTCTCGCCAACCCGACCGGGGCCGACCGACTGCCCTGGTTGTCACTCCTGGCGATGCTGGGTTCAGCGGCTGCCGCCGCCGAGGCCGGCGTTGTGCTGAAGCTGCTTCCGTCAGCGAATCCGGTTTCAACCAACGCGGTCGCAATGGCGATCGGCGGCCCGTTGCTCCTTGGTGCGTCCGGTCTCATGGGGGAGTCATGGGCGCTCCCGATCGAGACCGAGACCTGGGTTGCGGTTTCCCACCTGGCGGTGATCGGGTCGGTAGGACTTTTCGGGTTGTTCCTGTTCGTGCTGCGCCGCTGGTCCGCAACCGGGACGTCCTACGCAACCGCCCTCATCCCGGTCGTCACCGTCATCGTGGGCAGCCTCCTCGCCTCGGAGGCGATCACCCTCACCATGGTGATCGGTGGCGCCATCGTTTTGGTTGGCGTCTACATCGGCGCCCTCGCCGGGGCAACCAAGGAACCAGCTGCGGCCGTCACCGTTTGATCCGGTTTTGGCGCGGAGTTCTGCTCGCCCGGTGTCGATCGTCCGCGCCAAAACCGGTTGTTTGGGGCTTAGTCGCCGGGGACCTCGGGGACCGTAATGGCCGGGCGCGGAACCGGCTGGCCGTTGATGATGCGTTCGGTTGGGTAGAAGTTCCCGATTGGCTCGCCGTTGCCATCCGACAGGTTGTCGTACAGGTGCCAGTTGGTTGCGAGCGGTGAACCATTCTGGTCATAGAGAAAAACGTCGACCGGCTGACCTTCAGTGTCATACGCGTAAATGGCCTCTACGACACCATTCGGTCCGACGATCCAGTCCGGGTTGTAGTCGTAATAGGTGTAGATGACGCTTTGAGGCATCACTCGGACGCCGCTGACAACGCCAACGATGAGGGCGAACACGGCTGCCACGGTCATTAAAAGGCTGACCGATCTCCATCGATGGCTTGTAGCGGCGCCCCGGCCGGCGGCGACCGAGGCGATAGCTAGAGGAGCTATCCAGAGAAGGTGAGCGGGCCGACCGCTTCCATTAACTGCGGCCAAGATCAACCCGATCAGGAGAGCACGTCCGATCCACCAGCCCGGCCGATACGCGGGCCAGTGTTGGCTCCACCATCGCAATACAGCTGAGGAAGCCATGTGCGCCTTCCACCCCGAAAACACCCTGGTCAAAGAAACGGGGGATCTGGCTTGGGTTGTCGGCCATCCTGCCGACGCGACAAGTTCGATGGCGTATTCCTGTGGTGAGCCGAGCCGTTCCACCAACGGCCCCGTGTCTTCAGCCATCAATTCGACCAGGTGCTGTTCGAGGTCCGTCACCAGCTCGTCGGTCTCCTCGACCGGCAGCCCCTTGAGTCGATCCCTGACGGCATCCAGGTAGGCAGTTGCTTCCGGGCTGAGTGTCGTGTTCATGCTGCAACCTCCGAGAGCAGATGTTCGAGGGTGTCGGCGAAGGCGCGCCAGCTCTTTTTGGAGAGTTGCAGCTGATCGCGCCCGGCTTTGTTGAGTGCGTAATACCGGCGAGGCGGCCCTTCCTCGGAAGGGACGATGTACGACGAGAGGAATCCGCCTTGATAGAGGCGTCGGAGAGTCCCGTACACGGACGCATCGCCCACGTCTTCGAGTCCGGCTTCCCGCAGTCGTCGCAGGATGTCGTAGCCATAGCCGTCCTCGGCTCTCAACACTGCAAGGACCGCTACATCGAGCACACCCTTCAAGAGTTGGGTCGTATCCATCAACACCTCCTTCGGTACAGCGCACGAGACACTACTACGCAATAGAGAGTAGTGAAGTCTTTGACGCCCGATTCCGTTTTGGCGCGGAGCCTTGCTCCCCTGGTGTCGATCGTCCGCGCCAAAACCCGGGATCCCGTCCTTCTCGACGCCAGAATCTTGGGGCAAGGTGCGGTTAGCCTGCCAGTAAGTGGATCGTCGCATTTTCGGACTTGAGAACGAGTACGGAGTTACCTGCACTCTGCGCGGGCAGCGACGACTGTCACCGGATGAAGTTGCTCGCTACCTCTTTCGACGGGTCGTGTCGTGGGGTCGTTCGTCGAATGTCTTTCTCGAGAACGGGGCGCGGCTCTACCTCGACGTCGGCAGTCACCCCGAGTACGCCACCCCGGAGTGTGATTCCCTCAAAGATGTCGTGGCCCACGACAAGGCGGGGGAGCGGATTCTCGAATCCCTCGTTCACTCCGCCGAGCAGCGCCTGGAGGAAGAGGGCATCCGCGGCGAGATCTACCTTTTCAAGAACAACACCG
>DATLEZ010000145.1:0-7337 GCA_035525055.1 Acidimicrobiia bacterium
GTAGTGGTCGTGGGTTAACTATCGGTTCTCCGCATGGCATGCAAGAGGTCAGGGGTTCAAATCCCCTCAGCTCCACTTCCAAAAACCCTGTAATGACGGGGGCTTTTGGGCTGTGCGAGTCGAGTCACGATCGAACCACTATTCGATGGGGAGCCAGTGGGGTGCCATTGCAACGGACGGGTATTAACTCGCTGCTTGGGTGGAAATCGCGCTATTACTTGAATAAATGGGGTGCAACAAAGACCGTTGGAGGTCCCCGAGCACGCGGTTAAGAGCAGAAAAAGTCAAGGATTGGCGTCGATTTTCCTGTCCACTCCGCTCAGCACCACATAATCGACGATCGACCGCAATAACACCTGTGGCTGCAAACAGTCCCGATGAGGCGAAGTGTGTAGGTTGGATGACCTAGTGGTCCGTCGCTGATATAGCTGTAGTGGCTAGGGTGGGGGGATGACTACAAAGCTTGCGGCGCTACCACTGGATGTTTCTGATGGGCAGCGGGTTGCGCTTGAACGGATGGCTCGGTCGTCGTCGTTGCCGCACCGCTCGGTGGTTCAGGCCAAGGCGCTGTTGCTTTCGGCTGATGGTGTTGCGATCTACGAGGTGGCCAGGCAGCTGCAGGTGGCATCGAATTCGGTGCGTAGCTGGCGTCGTCGCTTCGCCGAGTTGGGGGTTGATGGGGTGGGGGTGATCGCATCCGGTCGAGGCCGTAGGTCGTGGTTGGAAGAAGGCACGGTGACCGAGGTGGTGCGGGTCACGTTGGAGGAGTTGCCCGACGACGGCTCGACGCAGTGGAGCACACGCACCCTGGCCAGGCGTCTCGGGATCGGTAAGGACACGGTGGCTCGGATCTGGCGGGATCATCAACTCAAACCGTGGAGGGTGGAAACGTTCAAGGTGTCGACCGATCCCGACTTCGAGGCCAAGCTGGTCGACGTGGTCGGCCTCTATCTCGATCCGCCCGAGCGGGCGATCGTGTTCAGCTTCGATGAGAAGACCCAGGTCCAGGCGCTCGATCGGACCCAGCCGTCGCTGCCGATGATGAAGGGACGAGCCGGCACCATGACCCACGACTACCGCCGGCACGGCACCACCGACCTGTTCGCCGCCATGAACGTCGCCACCGGCGAGGTGATCTATGACACCAGGCGGCGACATACCGGTAAAGACGTGTTGGCCTTCTTCAAATGGATCGACCTGCACGTCCCCCACCACCTCGACATCCACGTTGTGCTCGACAACCTCTCGGCCCACAAGGCCGAGCCGGTCCGCAAATGGCTCGCACACTCCAAACGTGACCGGTGGCACCTGCACTTCACACCGACCAGCTCATCCTGGCTGAACCTCGTCGAGGGCTGGTTCTCACAGCTCACCGAACGCCGGCTGAAAAAGGGCACGTTCTCCTCGGTCGACGAGCTGCAAGAGGCGATCGAACTCTGGGCCGAGCATTGGAACGACAACCCCAAACCCTTCGTCTGGCACAAACCTGCAAAAGAGATCATCACAAAAATGCGACGTGGCAGAGCGGCGCTCGCTTCAGTCAAATCCGCGACGGACCACTAGACAAAACCGTGCATGGGCTGTCGGAAGTCGGCGTCGGCTCGTTCGTCACGTCTCAAGGAGTGTCCGGAGTTCGAATACTGCACCGTTGCGACTACCAGGGGAAATGCATCGTCGGAGTTCCCGTCTCCACCCTGGTCAAGGTGCAGACGCGGGCTTCAGGCGACACCAGAGCGCAGATCACGCCCGCCGAGCAGGCTGGGCCGCCCGTCTCTCGTCCCGCAGTTGTCCCGCAGACGACATCACCGCGTCACGGCGCGGGGTCGAGGATTGAGCCCTCGGGCGGCGGCTCATCGTTCTACGCGAGGAAGTCGTAGAAGCCCCGATCGGGACCGGCGATGGCGCGCCACGGTCAGCTGACCCGCGCGCCGTCGGCACCGTTGGCAGCCGGCTGGTAGGAAAGGATGACGATGCCCGACGCAAGCGTCCGGATCCCCCACGCTTCGTCAAAGAGCGCGCGGATCGATGTGATCTCGCGCGGTGCAAACCCGTCGCCCGTGACCGCCCTCACGGGATGTCGATTAGGCGTGTCCTAGATCCTCGAGGACTCGGTTCTCACAGCCACTTTTCATCTCGTATCGCGCCGGGATATGAAGCAGAAGCAGTATTCGTCGACATCGCCCGATGCGAGGAAGCGCAGGTTGTCGACCATTTGGTTGTGACCGCCCGCGAAGGATCGAAACGCGCCGTTCGCCTCCGGGATTCTCAGTTCGTAGGTTCCGTGCAGGAACGACCCACCACACCCGTCGGGAACAGAGACGAGATTCGAGTTCGGCGTGAACTCCATCGCGATCGCGCCACCGGGGAGGTCGTATGCACACAGCATGCCGGTGAACTGCACGTAGAAGTCGCCGATCGTCTCGAGCACATTCGTGTGACCCGCAGTTCCGATCACCGGGTAGATCTTCGTCGTCGAGTACGAACCATCACTCAGATCCACGGTGGACAGACCGAGATCGGGGCCATTGACCACGGGCGAAAACAGACCCTTCAGCAGGAGCACAAGAGGAGCTTTCGGAGCCTTCTCTGCGGCCATCGCCGGCTCCGGGCCGCCAAGCAGAGTGACGAACGCCCCACCGAGCGCCGCGCCGATCGCGGCTCTTCGAGTGATCACGCCCTGGTTGGTCGGCTGGGAGTCTTCACTGACTTCCGCATGTTCGATTCGGGATCGATCTGAGAGAAAACGGTCCATGGTCCCCTCCTCTTCCGCTCGCGGCCGGGCATGTCGGGCGGGACGGAACCAAAGGTATGGACGCCAAAAGCCCCGAGGCGCCTACAAAAAGTTTACTCCTTTGTAAGCACCTAGGCAATCGGCCGACAAAGGAACAAGAGCCTGGCGGGACGATCCAATCCCCGCTTCCCTTGTTCGGCGCCGGGCGGGCAGAATCCGTCCGGAGATGAGGGGTCAACAGGCTCGGACGACCGTCCCCGCCATTCATGAGCGGTTAGTCATCTCGGACAAGAGAGGAGCCTTCCAGGAGCGGCCATCGCGGGCCCATCCTTCAGAGGGTGCGATGGGACGGTCAGTCGCGCAATTCGATTCGGACGACTGACATCTTCTCTCGCCGAATGGCCTCGAGCCCCTCGCCATGAGTCGGAGGCCGATCGAGGTTGATCAAAAACGGGCTCCGAACAGGGCGTTTCGCGCGTTACCCGGGAACAGCATCCCGGCCTCGACAGAACGGAGTGCGGCACCGCTGATTCGGACATGTCTCATCCCTCGGGCTTGGGTTTGCTGCTCGTTGACTCGTTGCTGATACTCCCGTTCTTCTGGTCCCCAATTGGCCTTGAAGAACTCGAGGATGGCACCGATATCGTCGTCGCTCAGCTTGTCCCCGTATGAGGGCATCTTTGATTGGGGAAAGTCGGATCCGTTACGGATGATCTCGAGGAGAACCTGATCGGAATGGTGCCAGGTATGGCCTGATGAGTCGTGTGGGGGCGGCGGATAGGACCCATCGTCATTGGGCGTCCTCCACTCGGGGTCTCCGGACAGGTCGGTCTGGTGACACGAAGCGCAATGCTTTTGATACAGCTCTCCGCCCCGTGCCAGCCGTTGTTGCTCGAGGGGGGCTGCTGAGTCCGAGCCGCCGTCTGGGGCACAGGCCGAGATGATGGCGACCGAGGCCAAGATCACCCCGATCGACTTGATGGAGCTGACCAACTTTTACGCCCCGATCCTGATCGGCCGCTTCATCCCGGCGTTACGAAACCCGAAAGACAAGCCAGCGTGCCGACGTGGTCGTTGGCGTTGTTCCGACGCCTCCAGCAATCCGGGGTAGCCGAAGGCCCAGCGCCCTGCGTATCGACATTGCCTGCCCCCCAGTCGGGCTCGGATCGATCCTCGAGCAGGAGGCGCCTCCTCAAGCAGGCGGCGGGGAGGGGGGCCCCTTCTCCGAGTCGGGCATGGCGAGATGGTGTGTGCGTAGCTCGGTGAGGAGGGTCTTGTCGATCTGGTCGGCGGGAAGGACCGCAACCCGTGCCGGGGTAACCGCCCGCAACGTCGAGGTTCGATGACCGCCTTCCATCATCGAGCGCTCCCCCAAGATTGCCCCCGGGGCTACCTCAGTCACTAGCTCTTCGTCGACCTCGACCGCCAGTATCCCGTCGAGGAGCAGGAAGAGGTCCTGGCCGCTGTCGCCCTGTTTGACCAGCGTCTCACCCACCTTGAGCCGGAATGGCTCCGGTTTGAACCCTGACTGCATTAGCTTCCTCGAAATGTGACGCTCGACTTCATACTCAGCCGCGCCGACCAGGGCCGGCGAGTCCTGGCCGCCCCACGGTGTCTCTTCGCCGAAGGCGTGCTGCATCCAGTTGTCGAGGTCGATCAGACCCGACTTGGCGATGGGCCGGCCTTCATCGTCGTACATCCAGTGCCGGGGGAAGGTGCTCGCACCCACGAGATCTTGATCCGCCGAGCCGCTGGCGTGCATCGTCAAGGCCAGGGTCGTCCAGGCGACCGGGGAAGTGATGCGGATGAAGGGGGGATGCGGGACCCGGCGGGGGAGGGGAGCGCCGGTCCGTCCCCCCGCCGTTTGGATGAATCGCACCCACCCGTCTCCTTGCTCGGGTTCGGGTCGGAGATCGGGAAAGGGGACCGCTGGAATCGTCACGTCCCGGCCTCCCAGGTGGAGGGTGGTCGAGCCGATCATCCCTCCACCCTCCTGCCCGAAGTCGACGATCTCGCCGTCCTCAACCTCGATCCAACCGCGGAGCACGTTGGCGAACCGGAAGCCATCCGATTGCCGCAGCCCCTCCAAGTCGTCGAGGAGGTCAGGAGGAGGCTGGTCGTAGTGGGCGACCCCGAGCGTGATCGGGATCTGCATCATCCCCTCGAATGCGCCCGGTGTAATCCAAGAGACTGACGTGATCGATGACTCGAATCGCATGATGACGTGTCCCTTTTTTGAAGCTCATTCACTCTATCGCGAATAGGCCCGAGGCTGCGGGCCACGAGTGGGCGAGTTCCATCCGGCGGGGCATCTCCCCTGGCACCGGCGGCTCCGTGCGACAATCGCGCATGCGATCGGAGGTCTGGTTCCGAGTGGGTGGAGTCTGCGCCATGCTGGGTGGCGCCTGTCGGGTTGTGAAGAGCGGTTCCATCCTGGTGACGGGACCGTGTTATCTCAAGGCTCCTCGCTTCGACCGCAGGCCTGCACGACCAGCGCCCTACCAAGTCAACACCTAACAGAGGCGGACTTGCCGTTCGGCGCTATTTGAGCCGAACGAGCCTTATCGCAAAAGAACCCGAAGTCCTGATCGAGGATCATTGCCATGTCCAGCTGCGGGTCGACCTCCCACAAGTCCACCGTCGGAAAAAGCGGCCAGCGTCAGCCGGACTTGAGGCGGATGAATCCACCCAGGTATTTGGGCCTGAGGAGAAGGTCAACCCCCGGTCCGGTTGCGGCTCGCATGGCCGCCAGCACCTGGTCGCTGGGTGTACCGTAGATCTCGAAACGTTGGGGTTGTACAAACTCGTACGCCTTTGCTGCCCTCTCGTCGGCGCCTTGGAAGTGGAGATCCATGGCATCGGCGTCGGGGAAGACCCAGACGAAGGTCACGTCGGTGCCTTCCTCGTTGAGATACCCCTGGAAGAAGACCGTGTGGGGCTGGCCCGCTTCGGGCAACGGCGTCATTTCTCGGGACAACTGTTTGAAGTCGGCAACCTTGCCCTCCTTGATCCGGTGGGTGCTGATGAAGACGATCGGGTCAGACATTGGTGCCGCTCCCTGGAGTCCACACCTGAATCATACGCGGCACACGCTGTTCCCTTGTTGGTTCGCGTCTTCATGACCACGGCGCAGGGAATGGGTTGTTACCCTATAAGTTGCGGTGGACCGCTGGATACCCGCATGGCTCAATGCATTTGGGCAAGTTGCAGCGCAACCTCGCTGCCCGCGGTGCCAATCCCGTACACTTCCATCTGATCCACCGGGAGGGGCCGTGCCGACTGCATCCCATGATTGGATGATCCCGGCGGCTGAGGGGGGTTGCCTCGAGTTGCGTCCAGGTCAGTCCGTCTTTAGATGCGAACACTCCGTCACCGGCGGCATAGGTCCAGTCTCGTAAGGTGGTGATGCCCCACAGCCGGGTTGACTCACCAAGAGCACTTGTCGGTACCTGTGACCAGGATCCGCCGTCCGGGCTGATGAAGATCACCGCAACTCTTGGTATCTGGCCGTTGTGACCAGCTGCGACGTATCCGAATGGTGTCGTCGTGAGGTCTTTTAGGAACGCCCTTTTGACTGGCAGTTCCAGGCTGGTCCAACTGTCGCGAGCTGAATTAGGAACTACAAATCCGGGATCGCGGCTAAGCGCCCTACGGAGTTCGCCTCGGTCCTCATCGCTTTCCTTCGAGATCATGTGGAAGGACCGCGATGGGGGGAAGAGGTTGTGGTACACGAACAGGGCGGCCGGCTGAAGCGTAAGTTCCCCTCGCCGGAATGGGTGTTTTCGGGTATGATGTGCGATCAGGGACGGAGATTGGAGGAAGGATGCCCCGTATAACGCGAGCATTGCTCGTGATCGCGCTGGTTGCTGGTGTAATGGTGGGCGCTTTGCCAGCGGGCGCAACAGTGCATGAGATCGTCGGACAATGGTGCTCCGGTCAGGAGGCGCTAGCCCCGCCTGGAATCACCGGCGGATCGAACGCCGACAACTTTGCACAGCCGTTATTCGCCAACGGCTTCGTGGGCGACCCCGTCTTCGACGCAAGCCTCGGCGGTCTGTTGATTCCATTCAACTTTGACCACCCCGCCTCGAAGGTGATCGGCACCGGAGTGTTTTTCCAGATCGACGCCTTACCCGACGGTACGCCGATATTTATCGAGGGGATCACACCGGACCCTGACTTCCCGGCGTTCAGAGGCTGCGTCAAGATCGACCTGAGCATCTGATTAACCCGCGTCCTGCGTAGAGATCTGGGCCCGATCGCATCGGGCCCAGATCTATTTTGTCGGGCTTCGTAGAGGAAGCGTGCGGTTCCCTGCAGGTCGAGGTGGGTGTTGTCGGCACATGACATCCGAGCAGCGAACTGACCGAGCCATTTCGCTTGACGGGTCGAAGAGGGTCGTGCAGAGCCTGAATGGCCCCAGATCGTGGGTTTGCTAACCAAGTTGATCCGGATCGCTCCAATGACGCGGGCGATGCTCGAAGACGTCCGCCAAGCACCGATCGACGAGAAGGGTCGTGATCGTCTCGCCGCGGTCCACTACGCCACCCTGGCCGAGCTGCGAGAGATGCTTAACCCGACCTCCTCAACGAGTTCGACGAGGTCA
>DATLEZ010000146.1:0-46788 GCA_035525055.1 Acidimicrobiia bacterium
GGCGATCGAGCGGGAGCTTATTCGGGAAGGCTTGGCCGCCATCTGCGAGGAGATGGCGGTAAGCGTGATTCGTACGTCTCACTCTGAGACCGTGAAGAGTGCGATGGACTTTTCGACAGCCCTTTGCAACGCCAACGGAGAAATCATTGCGCAAGGGGTCACGTTGCCCAACCAGCTCGGAGCAATCCCGGACGCGGTAGACGCCATCCTTGCCGAGTTCGAAGGGAACCTCCTACCCGGAGACATCGTCATGGTCAACGATCCATTCGCCGGGGGAATGCACCTGCCAGACATATTCGTCGTCCAGCCCGTCTTCGTGGAGTCGAAGCTGGTCGGCCTCGTTGCGACGGTTGCCCACCACGCCGACCTAGGTGGTCTCGTCGCCGGGAGCATGTCCCCATACGCCGAGGAGTGTTACCAGGAGGGCCTTCGCATCCCCCCTGTCAAGCTTTACTCGAACGGGCGCCCGGATCACGGGATGTTCGCGATCCTGGCCGCCAACACGAGAGTCCCCGAGATCCTCCTCGGCGACTTCGCAGCCCAGGTCGTCGCGTGCGAAACCGGCGAAAAAGGCCTGGTCCGATTGATTCAACGGTACGGCCTTAAGGACTTCTCCGACCACGTCATGTCGTTGCTCGACTACACCGAAGAACTCACGAGGAACGAGATACGGACCTTTCCCGAGGGGGTCTACTCGTTCATCGACTACATGGACGACGACGGTATCCGCCCAGATCTCATTCCGATCGCCGTCACCGTTACCATAAAAGACGGGGCTGTCACGATGGACTTCGAGGGTTCTGCACCACAAGTCCGGGCCTCTCTCAACAGCACCCTCTCATTTACCAAATCGAATTCGTATGCCGCGATGCGGACATTGCTCCACACGGACATCCCCAACAACGCCGGGTTTTTTCGGCCGATATCGGTTCGTGCACCTCGGGGAAGCATCGTCAACTGCGTTCTGCCTGCCGCCACGGCTACACGGGGACTCACCGGGTTCAGAGTCCTAGATGCCATATTCGGGGCGTTGGCGCCCGCGCTACCCGACCGTGTGATGGGTGCCTCGGACGGTGGGCTATCGCTCGTCACCATGGGAGGAACCAGACCCAGCGGAGAGCGGTTCTCGGTCGTGGAGCTCCTGTCAGGAGCCTGGGGTGGTCAGGCGCTGCACGATGGGCAAGAAGGTGTCCCGAACCTCGGTGCGAACGTGAGCAACATACCGATCGAGATGCTGGAGTCATCCGTGCCGGTACGCGTTGATCGCTACGGTTACGTCCCCGACACGGGTGGCAGCGGGCAACATCGGGGCGGCCTTTCCATTGAGCGCGAGTACACCTTCCTGGGCGAGAGCCAGTTGAGCGTGCGCTCCGATCGATCGCGAATCCTTCCATACGGCATCGGAGGCGGTCGGCCCGGAACTCCATCCCAGAACTTGCTCGAAACCGAAGGCGACGAGAAACGCATGCCGTCTAAATTTTCGCAACGGGTGACGACAGGGGACCGCTTCTATCATCGAACAGCTGGCGCCGGCGGTTGGGGCGATCCAATGGCAAGGGATATCCAAGCTGTCGCCGACGACGTTCGGAACGGCACTTTGTCCGTGGCACGCGCTTTCAAGGAATACGGCGTGATAGTCGACCCGGCAACGTCAGAGATCGACGAAGAAGGGACCGAACGCGAGCGAAGCGATCGAGAGCCCTTGCTCCCCGGGACGGTGCTGGCCGGCATGCCGACTCCGTTGAGTGACAGATCCACCGACTCTTAAGGCCGTCTGAAACTCGCCTCCAGTTCCGTCAGCGCGTTAGGTCGGGTGGACTGTCTGGCAAACGTTGAGCAATGTCTTCCAAACTCCGTTCAAGCATCCTGCGTATCTCGTCGCCCGCGCGGACACCATCGTGTGCGGCGCATGCTTCATAGAAGCCGCGAGCAGAGCTACTGGCCTCGTCGAACCGGGACGGCGCAATCAGAGTGATGCGGTTGTACCGCTGCGCCCGTTCATACAGCATCCTTGCGCTCTCGAACACTCGGCTGCGTTCCGCGGCCAAATAGCAAGGTTCTCTCAACCGCCAGCCAGCGTTCAGAACGCCATCCCGGTCACGGCTAGCTGCCAGCTTCTCGAAGTCCTTGAGTCGTGTTTCGATGATCGTCAGCTGCTCGTCCGATACCTTTGGCGCCCCGACCCGAGCCAGCCAGGGCTCAAGCCCTATGCGGACGAGGTACACCTCTTCCAACTCGTCGAGGGTGAGGTAAGCGACGTGGGCTCCCGCATTGGGGCGCACCACCGCCAGGCCTTCGTTCGCCAGGTCACGAACTGCCGCCCGCACCGGAGTGGTGCTGACGCCGAACCGCTTTGCAAGATCCCGGTAACGCAATCTGAAACCCGGTTCGAGTTCACCCGAGATGACCAGATCCCTGAGTGCCCCGGTGAGACGTTGCTCCAGGGTCGAGTTATAACTTTGTGGGAGTTTGGGAATGCTTCCCGGGTACAAGGTTGTCCTTCAGCGCGCTGCTGCGAGTTTCCATCAACAGTAGGAGTTTCCATCAACAGTAGTAGGCACGGAATCGGCCAACAGACTCAAGTCTCGCGAGGCATGTCCTCTACGCGGCCGCCTTGTAAGTCCTCGGCGAGCAGGCTATCTCGGGCGTGAGTGGTTGCTAACTCGTCGAGCTGCATTTGCTCGGATATCACCCTCAGTCCGTCCAGGTGATCACGATCGCTGAGGGATTCCAGGATTCGGGGCGCGGCTGACATGAAGGTGTCCACACCACCCAGCACGACCGACTTCAACGGTCCAACGGCCCGCCAGCGCCTGCCGAGACCGAGTTGCATTATCAAGTCGATCTCGGATGCAGTAACCATCCCGCTCTCGACGAGATGGACGGCTTCCCTCAGAAGGGCGAACTGAAGTCGGTTCCAGGCGAAGCCTGGCATCGCCCGGCGAACAAGAATGGCCTGTTTTCCAAGCTCCTCCACGACTCGAAGCATGTGCTCGGTCGTATCGGTACTGGTGAATTGACCAGGGATTACTTCAACCAGAGGGTTGAGATATGGGGGATTCAGGTAGTGCACGCCGATTGTCCGAGTCGGAGCGCCAATGGCTTCACCGAATGACCCGATATCCAGCGAAGAAGTGTTGGTAGCGACCACCGCTTCAGGGTTGGCGGTGACCAACGGTCTCAGCACGGACGTTTTGATATCGAGGTCCTCGGGAAGGGACTCGACAATGACTTCGATCTCCCCGTCGAGTTGCTCCACTCCGTTCGTAAGCTGAATGCGTACGGCCGATCGGTTGAGAGCAGGCTTGTCTAGAGGCAGCAGCTCCGCCCATTGCTCGATGGCATGATTGAATCTCGTTTCGAGGGAAACCACGTCTCTTGCAACGAGTCGTACAAGAAAGCCCGCCATCGCATACTCGATTCCTATCTGAACGCCCATGCGTCCAGCTCCGATCACAATCACACTTCTATCCACGCCGGAAGCCTCCCAACTCTTCTGCAGGATGCCAATACTCGTCGACATGATTTGGGTCAATGACGATTCCGGTGAGAACTGTGACGGCTCCCGCTCCTCGCGTCGGACTAGATGAATGGAAGGATTGCGCTTTTCGGCAAACGTGTCTTTTCTCTGGCCTGAGGTAGACGACCCCTTTGAGCGGCTCAGTAATGCTGCGCATGCCGGATTCACGCGCGTCGAACGCACGTTTGTCCACGACCTCGACACAGCCAGCCTGCGCGCATTGCTCGACCTCACCGAACTGGAGTTGACCCTCTTTGATCCTTTCCCGGGTGACTGGGAGAATGGAGAGCGCGGTCTCCTTGCCCTCGCCGGTCGCGAGGATGACTGTCGCACTTCGATACATCAAGCAATCGCGGCCGCCGGAATACTGGGAACCCACCTGCTCAATGTACTTGGTGGGGTCCTGCCCGATGACGGCTCACGCCACGCCGCTCTTTCGACTGCGGCTGAGAACCTCCGGGCCTGTGCTCCGGCTGCCCAGGCTGCGGGCGTAACTCTCCTGGTCGAGGCGATCAACTGGAGCGACGTGCCGGGATACGCCTTTCCGACCATCGCGACAGTCCTTGAGCTCGTGGAGACGGTGAACCACCCCGCGGTCGGAATACAGTTCGACACGTACCACGTCGGGAAGATGGGCGGCGACATCCTGTCGGAGGCCGACCGATCGCGAGACCATATTCGTCACGTCCAAGTCGCCGATGTTCCGGGACGCCACGAGCCCGGTACTGGAAGCCTTCCTCTGCCCGAGTTCTTCGAGTTACTCGGAACGTTTTACGACGGCGTCATCGGCCTGGAATACCGTCCCAAGACATCCACTGTTGATGGCTTGCAATGGTTACCTCGTCCACTGCGAGGTTGACCGTTCCGCTCCTTCGTCCGCCAAACCGGTGCATCATGTCAACTTCCCACGGGCCGTCACGGGGAACATCTCCACAACCGTTCCGCTCCTCATTCCCAGGTACTCGTCATACAGGTTGACAGTGGGATCGACGTTGTGCGGCACCAACAAGAGGCGATCCCCAATGTTCAGGTCATGTCCTTTGAGGTCGATGGAGACGTGTTCATCAGCCGCTCTGACGAATTCGAATTCAGACCGCGCACCCGACATAAGGCATACCAGAGGCACGCCGTGGTCAATCGATATCCCCTTGGTCCCGCAATCGATGATCGCGATTCCCGGAGATGGTCGGCTCATGATGGTCGCCAGTACAAAAAGGGACAAGTTGAAGTCTGTTCGCTGGTGTCCGTCGGCGTCCCTGTTCTCGAGGTAGCCACTGTCCATGAAGGCGTAGGAGCCGGGTTGGATCTCGCTATATGGTCCGTGGAGGGGGTCGATGTCGTAAGTTCCTGTCCCACCGCCTGACACCACCGACGTATCGAGCCCTGCTCGGTTGAGGGCCGCAACCGCCTCAATGACGCGCTCACAGAACTCGACGGTGGACGCCGTCCTCTGGTCGAAGTCACCGATGTGCTGGGCAGCCGCGTTGTACGCCTGCAGCCCTCGGAGTTGGAGATGGTCAAAGGAATCCACTTGCTTGGCCACATCCACGACTCGCTCAGTCGACGCGACGCCAGGTCTATACCAACCGCCTTGTAGGTCGATCAAGACCCCCAGCCTGACTCCGTATTCGGATGCCAGATCGTCGTACGCCTGGAGGTCCCGCTCGTTGTCCACGCAGAAGGAGATGTCAGCCGACAAAGCGAGCTCCGCCATTCGCCGGATCTTTTGAAGACCAACGACTTCGTTCGATATCAGGATGGAGTTAAAGCCCTCGGCAACGAAGGCGGCTGCCTCGCTGACCTTCTGGCAACAGATCCCGACGGCACCGCGCTTGATCTGCTGAGCCGCAATCCAGGCGGACTTGTGGGCCTTGGCGTGCGGGCGAAGACCAATCCCAGCGGCCCGAGCGTGGGCTGCCATGGAGTCGAGGTTCTGCTCGAGCGCAGTCAGGTCCAACACGAGAGCTGGGGTGTCGATTTCCGAGAGTGTCATCCCAAGGCTCATGGCTGATCAGCGGTGTTCACAATCCCGATTCCATGCTTCCTACCTCGGGACTACCGAACACATCGGAGTCGTCCTCCAGAGCCCTTTCACGATGCTTGTCCGAGTGTACGCCCGACGCCGATGAGACATCGGTTGCCATCGCGGCTCCCGCTCCCAGGTGGGCCGCGGTAGCCTGGCTAACGGGGGCCGCTCCAATCCTCGACTGCGTGATTGCGAAAGAAGTCAAGGGAGCTCGGATTGGCCACCGCATCAAGCTGGACAGCTTCGTTCAACGCGGTGCCGGTGAGAATGCGCTTGACCGGTACTTCGAGTTTCTTCCCGGAATGGGTGCGGGGCACCTCATCTATCTGCACGATCGAGTCAGGGACGTGACGTGGTGACAGATGCTCGCGGCACTCGCTCTTGATGTGTTCGACTGTGGCGTCGGTCAGGACTTGGGTTCCAGCCAGAACAACGAATAGCAGAATGCGGCTGTGTCTTCCGAGCCCACCGGTATCGACGATGAGGCTATCGGTGATGACTTCGATCCCTTCCACGACGCGATAGAACTCACTCGTGCCTACACGGATTCCTCCCCGATTCAGAGTTGCATCGGAACGCCCGTATATGACTGCGGACCCCCGGCTTGTGACCTTTAGCCAGTCGCCGTGTCGCCAGTAGTTGCCCGACTCTGAGAGGTAGGTCTCCCTGTAAAGGTTGCCGTCGGTGTCGCCCCAAAGGAACAAGGGCATCGAAGGCAGGGGATCGAGGAGAACCAGTTCCCCGACCTCATCAATCACAGCGGTGCCGGTGGAATCGAGAGCAGCAATGTTTGCCCCAAGTGCGAGACACTGGAGCTCGCCTGCGAGCACAGGGTGCCATGGGCAGGAAGCTATGAATGCTGTGCACACGTCTGTGCCCCCGCTGATCGACGCAACCATCACATTGCTGTGAACGTTCTCGTAGATCCATGCGAATGCTTCCGGAGACAGGCTCGAGCCGGTTGAGCCCACGGACCGCAGCTCAGAGAGGTCTTGAGTGAGTCGGGGAACATATCCTGAGTGCATCAGTGCTTCGAAGTAGGGAGCCGACGCTCCGAAGTATGTGATAGCGGTGTCAGATGCGAGTTGCCAAAGTGTTCCCGCATTCGGATACATCGGATCGCCGTCGAAAATCACAACCGTGGCCCCCACCAACAGGCCTCCCATCAAGATATTCCACATCGCCCAACCGGTCGTCGTGTGCCAGAAGAATCGGTCCCGTGGGCCGAGGTCACCATGAAGAGAGTGCAGCTTGAGTAGCTCAAGCGAAACGCCTCCGTGACCGTGCACCAGCGCCTTTGGTGGGCCCGTAGTCCCCGATGAGTAGACAATCCATAGAGGATGATCGAAAGGTACGCGCACCGGCTCCGACTCTGGGGAGGCGTGCATTAATTCCCCCCATTTGGTGTTGAGGACGGCGCTGGTCTCGGGGGGGTCAGATCCAATGTATGGAACGTGAACATACGCATCCAGGCCCGGCAATCTTTGGATGACTTCCACGACCACTTTGCGCCGGTCGTGGTCGACTCCGCGATATCGATAGCCGTCAGCTGCTATCAGGACCTTCGGTTCGATCTGCTTGAACCTGCTGGCTATCGCGGCGGCTCCGGTCTCAGGGGAGCAGCACGACCAGACAGCGCCAATGCTTGCAGTGGCGAGGAAAGCGATCACGGTTTCCGGGATGTTGGGCAGGATCGCAGCCACGCGATCCCCTGCTTCAACTCCGATCGACTGGAGCCAATTGGCCGCTCTGTGCACCTTCTCTGCGAGTTCGCGACGACTCATGTTTATGTCGGGCCGTATCTCCGACCTGGCGATGATGGCCGGCTCGAGATCCTCTCGGTTTGTGGCCAGCTCTGCGAAGTTCAGCTGAAGATCCGGAAACCACTTCGCAAATGGCATGGCGTTGCTCTCGAGAACCACCTCGACAGACTCGGGTGATTTCGCAACACCGAAGTACAGCGCGACAGACCGCCAGAACTCGTCGAGATCCTCGACCGACCAATCCCACAGCTCCTGGTAGTTCTTGAAGAGCACGCCGTGCGTCTTTGCGAGCCAGTCGACAAAACGCGTGAGGTTCGCCCGGGATCGGCGGTCGTCGCTTGGTTCCCAGAGCAACGAGCCTTCAGCAATGCTCACTCTGTGTCTCGAAGGTCGACTGTTCTCGGAAGCGGCATCCGTTACACGATACGCAGCGTTGGGGGTCGTCCTGCGATTGTGGACCTTTACCATCACTTTGATGAAGTTGCTGTCTAGTGCGCCCCGATCGTCGTTGGGCGCGAAAGAGGAGGCGTGGATTGCGTGATGTTGTTGTTACGGGTGTTGGCATGACGCCGTTCGGAAAATTTCCAAGCCAGGACCTCAAGCAGCTAACTTCCGTAGCTGTTCGTGACGCCCTCAAAGATGCGGGAATCGACACCAATGATGTCGAGTACGTGGCTTTCGCCAATGCTGTTGGTGGGGCGATCACTGGCCAGGAGATGGTTGCTGGACAGGTGTGCCTTGCTCCAATCGGCTTGAGAAATATCCCCATCCTCAACGTTGAGAATGCGTGCGCCTCAGCATCAACAGCGTTGGCTGTGGCTTACATGGCAGTTGCGTCCGGCCTCGTCGATGTGGCACTTGCGGTCGGCGCTGAGAAGATGACTCATCCGGACAAGAGGGTGAGTCACGAGGCAATCTCCCGAGCCGGGGATGTCGAGGTCGTTGCTGCTAAACGGGCGCGCAACGAGATCGAGGTGTCGTACTTCATGGATCTCTATGCCCGGGCGGCTCGTAGATACCTAGCCACGACGGACGCCACCCCCGAGGACTTTGCAGCGGTCGCTGTCAAGAACCAGCGCCACGGGTCACTGAATCCTCGGGCTCAGTATGGGGGAAGTTACTCGGTAGAAGACATCCTCCATTCTCCAGTCGTGGTGACGCCGCTGCATTTGCTCATGTGCTCTCCTATCTCTGACGGTGCCGCGGCTGCGGTCGTTGTGGCAGAAGAGAGGTTGGCAATGAACCCGGACCATCGTCGTAAGGTCCGGATCCTCGCCTCTCAAGTGACTTCGGGCGGCTGGCCGAGTGCCGGCGAAACACGCGCTGTTCCTCTCGCCGCCCACCGGGCCTTTGAACAGGCCGGGCTCGGGCCTGGTGACATCCACTGTTTGGAATTGCACGATGCGACTGCACCCGCGGAAATCGAGCTCTACGAGTCAATGGATTTCGCGGAGCCTGGTGAAGGAGTGCGCCTAATACGAGAGGGCGCGACTGCCTTGTCGGGCAAGATCCCTGTGAACACGAGTGGGGGTCTGCTGGCTAAAGGCCACCCGATCGGTGCGACGGGACTGGCCCAGGTGTGTGAGGTCATATGGCAACTCAGGGGCGAGGCAGGCGAACGGCAAGTCGACGGTGCTCAAATCGCACTCACGCAGAATGGAGGAGGGTGGGTGTCCGAGGACAACGCCGCGGCATCAGTCCACATCTTCGCGACCATCTAGGCCGGCGTGTATGCGTTGGGCCATCCGGTGGCCCGATGCCGAATACGCGTCGAGCGCCGAGAGTCAATCGCGGACGCTGGCGCACTGGGGAAGGATGCCGCTCATTGTGGATCGGAGCCCGCGCACCCGTTCGGACTGCAGATCTTGGTCCGCGTTTGCTCCGCGCGAGGCTGCGAAATGATTCGCAATGATGAGCATCGTTGAGTACCGAAAGGCCGGTCACCATTGACGATTGTGGCGTTTGCCCTGGCAGGAGGCTTGTCCGTATTTCCCTTACAAGGAAGAGGTCGGCGGTTCGAGCCCGTCAACGCCCACCACCAATAAACCCTGGCACTAAAGGGTTTTCTCGCGGTCAACGTTTAGGTCGATCACCTTCGGGCGGCGTTTGGTCCGCACCTGGTCCGCGCCAGCGTTCCGAACGCTCTCATCAAGACGGTCGGCTGCGTCCTGATCGATGCCCTCGAACAAGTGCCCATAGACATCTAGAACCGTCCTCACCGACGTATGCCCAAGACGACGCGCGACCACAAGAGGATGCTCACCCTGCTCGACCAACAGGGCACCTTGCGAGTGGCGAAGGGAGTGGAAGGTCACGCCCTCAAGACCCTCGAGCATGACTGCAGGTTTCCAAACACGCCGGCGCCAAGTCGTAGGGCTGATCATCCCTCCTCTGGGCGCTGTGAAAAGGAGATCATCGCGCCCCTTCGCCGCTGCGTGCTTGGCAAGATCCTCGGCGAGAAACTGGGAAGAGCCACCGTTCGGACCGAAGCCCGCGTCTTGGGCGGTCCTATGCGCAGCCTCCCACTGACCTCGGTGATTGTCTCGCGGACAGTAACGGTTCGGGTTCGAATACCGAGCGACGAGGTGCGGAGGGCGACCACTTCGCCAAGCCGAAGGCCGGCGAAGCCACCAAGGAGGACCATCAGCCGATATCGAGGATCGATGGCATCGGCCAAGGAGAGAATTTCCGATGCCGTGAGGAACCTTCGCTCAGGATTGTCGAGCTCGGGGTGCGAGACACCTGTTGCCGGGTTGAGTCCGATTCGTCTGGCCCGAATCGCAGACTTGATGACGCCGCCGAATATTTGGTAAGCCTTGCGAACGGTGGCGGCTGAGTAACCCCCATCCACAAGGTCTCCGACCCACTTCTCGATGTGATTCGTGGTAATCGACCAGAGAGGCATTCGGCCAAACGTCGGTAACACGAGGGAACGCATCAAGGACTCATCCCGAGCGAGCGTGGTCGGCCGCTGACTCCTGCGTGAAGCCGCCCATCGGGTCGCTTGCTCGAGGACACCGCGGTCGTCGTCTACAAGAACCGTCCGGCAGCGCGTGTGTCCCTACGTCCGTACCACGAACAGAAGCGCTGGAAGAACCTTGGCAGCTGGATCACAATGAACAACTAAGCCGAAACGCGGCGCTCAGAGCGCATCACTTCTGCGGCCCAATGGGATCCGATTTGTCCCCCAAACGGTCGCCAGCTCAGCATCCAGCCGTTTCGCCGTTCCCTCATCCGGGGAGGACCGGATATGCGGGCCTTGCCACTTGGTGTCTCGAGTATCAGGGGAGATTGGATCAGCACTACTTGCAGTTCAGTAGTTTGTAGGTAGTATTGTCGATGAATATGTTCATACGCGCCAGGAGGATGGGAAGGTGACGGCGGCGATTGGTTTGGCGGCATTGCCGCTTGGGAATTATCTGCGGCCAGGGCGTAACGATCACCTTGTCCTGCAGCAGCTTGCGAGCGAGGGGCTTCTCAAGGTCTCCGGCCTGGTGGTGGATCCGACTCTGCTCAGCCGACAAGGGGAGCTGGTACGGGAAGCGACCCGACTCGGAATCGAAACCGTGCTCGATCCTCGAAGTATGGATCTTGCCAGCGTTCCTGCATACGGGCTCTCTGGGGTCGCCGATCTGCCGTGGGCGTCTCCACGGCCTCATGTCCTAGAGGACCTCGAAGGGGTCAACGGACTTCTTTTTGCTGAGTCATTGGCAGAGTTCGCGGTCAAGGAACAACTCTCGGCCTTGATGGCTCCGACTCACTTCATCACCGACGTTGATGACCCGTGGCTGGCAGCGGATGGTGAACTCGTTATGCATCTGCGGCGGGCTCTTGATAGTCGCCACCGCGCCGAAACGCCGATCTACTACCCGATGGCTGTCAGATCGCCAGTGTTCGCAGAAGAATCCAAACGTGACAGGCTCATCAATCACCTGAGCCAACTCCCTATCGACGCGGTCTGGCTCCGGATCCATCCATTCGGCACCACATCGAGTGGAACGCTTGCACTTCGTCGGTACATCCAAGGATGTCGGGATCTGCATCGTCTTGGACTTCCTATCCTCGGAGAACACACCGGCACCGTTGGGGTCGCTCTCCTGGCGTTTGGAGCCGTCGGTGGGGTTGAGAGCGGAATCACTTTCGGCGAACGATTCGACGTCGACCGGTATCTGAGGGCACGCAAGGGCAAGGGCTTCAGTCCACCTCCGCGGGTGTACTTCGATCGTCTCGGGTCGCTTGTCGAACGCGAGCAAGCCAGATCGCTATTGCAACATCGAGGCATGCGGCCCTTCCATGGATGCCGAGATCAACAGAGTTGCTGTCGCCACGGCTACGAGGACATGATCGACGAACCCCGGCGTCATTTCACAATCCAGCGGACGTCCGAGATAGACCGTCTTACCCAGACCCCGCCGCAGTTGCGTGCCACCAT
Source organism: Acidimicrobiia bacterium (assembly GCA_035525055.1). Taxonomy (GTDB): domain Bacteria; phylum Actinomycetota; class Acidimicrobiia; order Spongiisociales; family ZC4RG35; genus DATEEG01. Next base: position 11,742 of record DATLEZ010000146.1, read on the forward strand.
CTACATGGACGAGTTCCTGCGGCCGGCGAGCGACGCTGCGGTAAGAGCTGCCAAGGCTGAACCGGCGTTCGAACCAACCCGCCGACGCCTCGATTCGTGGCGAGGCACACTCAGTGCCATCCTCGCCGAGGGGCCTCCGGCTTCGGTGTCTCTGCCGGCCGTGGGGCGCGTGAAGGGCACGTGAAGGTGTTACCCGGGTGACCCAGATCAGATTGTCATGTCGGAATGTCGGGCTTGCAGGAAGGCGTTGATAGTGACAAGTGCAATAGCCACACGGCTGGAGACCATCAAAACGAAAGGTGGGGTGCGGTCGCGCGAGATCGCCCAGCTATTGGATACCACCCCACAAACGGTCTCCCGATGGCAGACGGGACGCGCCGAACCTCAACCGGACGGCCTTAGACGACTGCTCGCTCTCGAATGGTTGGTCGATCAGCTCGGTGACTTCTACCCACCTGATGAGGCCAGGCTGTGGCTGTTCGCGCATCACGGACAGCTCGGTGGTCGGAGACCGGCCGACCTGATAGCCGAAGGCCGAATCGACGATGTTCTTGCCCTGATCGATCAGCTACGGGACGGCGCCTACATCTAACTAACCGGTCCGATAACTAGTGGTTTACGACCCAGCCTTACTCGACCGGATCGAAGCCCTCGGTCATAGACCGTTTGATGGGATCGCGTGGCGTCACATGTTCAACGGTTTGGATCCAGCCCGTGCCAATACCAGAGGAGCACGGTGGAACCCGCCAGGTGTAGCGGCTATCTACACGAGTCTGGACAGAGATACAGCCATCGCCGAAGCCGACTATGCAATTGCTCGTCAACCATTCCGCCCGCATGTGACTCGCCAGCTCTACCAGATACGACTAGCGCTCCTCACGGTCGTCGATCTCTCTGACGCGGCGCTCCTCGGCGACGTTGGCGTGTTTGCAGAGGAACTTGCAAGCCCCAATCACGCGGCTTGTCAAAGCGTGGGAGGAGCATGTCATTGGCTAGGAGCGGACGGCATACTTGTGCCCTCGGCTCGCACCAATATAGGCACGAATCTCGTGGTCTACGCCGATCGAATGGACATAGACGCTCCATTCGCGGCCGTTGATCGAGAGGATCTCATCTAAAGCCGGCCGGTCTGCTGAAGACAGACAACTAGCTTTTCCGGAGATGGACTTTCCAACTCTCCAGACCGTTGTGCACGATGCTGTCGCGTTGTTGCTCCTCGAGCAGTGGGAACTTCACCATTTCAGCGTTGGTGAGAGAACTATCACCTCTCAACTATTAAGGTACATGTGTGGGCACGCCGAGATTCCGGCCCATCTTCGTGTTGACCACGAATACAACCGGCATGAAGGAGCCACCAAGAGGATTCGGTGGCAGATCGGTGATGAGGGCCTTGATCCGCCTGGAGAGCGGCACATTTTTCCAGACGTGGTCCTGCATCGACGGGGCGACGACAAGGAGAACTGGCTCGTACTCGAGGCAAAGCGCGGAGCCACCTGTGACTACCTCGATCGCATGAAGGTGGAGGCCCTGATTGAGCAGTATGACTATCGGTGGGAGCCTTATTGGCCTTCGGGGTGGGAGCCGACGGATGGAATCCTCGTTGCGAATGGATTGGGGCCGACGGCACCCAGTCGGAGGAAGCGGTCTTCACGGACCACGACGTCCTAGACCTGAATCGCGCCGGCAGAGAGCACTGGAATTGCCGACGAGGGCAGTAACCGACTCATCACCAGCCGGCCGCCTCGGATGTCCTGAGCGCAAACCGAAGATTCGGGCACCTAACTTCTCGATCTCGGACTGTCAGAGGATGTTTGGCCGACATCGAACTTAATGTTCGCCACATAAGGGAACTCGCGGTCGTACGGCAACCTAGGTCGGAGCTCGACCTGGCGGCGGCGGCCACTGCTGGTGTCCTGGACGAGGGCGGCACCGGCGTGAGCTCAAGCGTGAATTGGCGTCGGGAGACGCTGCCAACACAGAGTTGGCACGTGATGTTGCTTCGTTTAGCGATCTCGGGAGGAATGCTCCTAATCGGTATTGCCGACCACAAGGATCGAGATCGTTCGGATCCGCTCACCGCCTTGCGTCTGATTCCGCTCGCCGGGCTCGCTGAACTTGTTGAGCAGATATCTCTCGCGCAGCCTGGTCGTCTCTGATGGGTCGTGGGCTCTTAGGACCTAGTTTTGCCGAGCGGCGTCGACTGCCGCCTGACCCGGGGGCATGATCTCCCCGGCTCGGTCAAGGCAGTACTACCACAACACGTTGGCAGTTCCGGTACCGGGTACCCGTACACGTTGCGGCCGATGGCATTCCCTGCTCTGGCGATTGAGCTACAAGGCCCACAGGTTTCATTATTACTGGCCCTTTGTGCTTGTTCGGCCTCACCGAACGAACAGTTCAGTGTTGCGCCGGGCCGATCGACCGCCTATGTGATTCCGGCCCGTTTCTCTTCGATACGGCGGGTGACGGCGTCGAGGCCGGCCGCCAAGACCAACGCCGCACCCGCGCTTACCCGGAACCAGAACGGTTGGACGCCAAACAACAAGAGCCCGTTGTTGAGGACGCCGATAAAAAGGACGCCGGCGAACACGCCCAACAAGTTGCCACGGCCTCCGCTAAAGGCGACGCCACCCAAAAGAACTGCGCTCAGGACGTTGAGTTCCAAACCCTCCCCCAAGGTAGGTGGAGCGGAATCCAAACGGGAGACGATGACCATGGCTCCGATGGCGGAGCCGACCGCGGTGGCGCCATAGAGGAGAGTTGGGATCAGCTTGATCCTGATGCCGGCCCGGAAAGCCGCAGTGGGGTTGATGCCGATGGCCTTCACGTAACGACCCCACCGGGTTTGGTACAGGAAAAGGGCCCCAAGCACCAGGGTCACGACGGCGATGGCAACCGGTACTGGAATCTCAAGGCCTCGGATCAATCCACGTCCGATTACTGCGAAGGTATCTCCGTACCGATTGGTGATCCGACCTTCGTTGATGACGAACGCCAATCCTCGTAGGGCGGTAAATGCCCCGAGGGTGACGACGAAGGTCGGCATCTTGAAATAGGTCACCAACGAGCCCTGGAGCAATCCGATGCCGAGAGCCATGACGATGATCGTGGCACAGGCCGCTACGACGCTCGCGCCTCCAGCCAGCAACCTTCCGAGCACAATCGCACACAAACCAACGATCGATCCGATTGCGAAGTCGACGTACCCCGACAGCAGGAGAATCGCGCTGGGAACGGCCAGGATCAGGATTGCCGCCGTCTGAATGAGAATCAACCGCAGGTTCGAAACCGTGAGGAATCGGTCGGCTATCAGGGAGAAGACCGCGACCTCGAGGATCAACGCCCCCACTATCGCGTTTCGAAGGACCGTGGTGAGATTCCAGGAAGGCCGGTGCCGATCTCCCAGGGATTGCGCGGTAGTGGGGGGGACGCTCATTAGGAAAGGATCATTGCATTGCGGGAGAGGACAGGCCCAGCGACCCGTCCTCTCCCGATCCGAACGTCAGCCGGTCAACGATGCGTATGTGTCGAGAATCTCCTGGGCCCTCGCTGGGTCTGCCGGAGTCAAGAGTTCATAGTTAAGGAGAAGGCTGTTGGTCGGCTGTCCCTCGAGGATGTTGGCTGGCAGATCAGCCACCGCCTGGCCGACCTGATAGGTCAGCAATGCCGAGCATGCCCGGTAGATCCCATGGGGCCCGCCACCCTCGGCAATCAGTTCTAGTGCCTCATTCTGTCCATCCATTCCTCCAACGAAGATTTCTCCGGGATCGCGGCCCTCCTGCTCGATCTGGTTGACGAACGCCTGATAACCACCGAGCGCCCCAGCATCGTTGATGCCGATCAACATGTTCAAGGTGGGCGTTCCCTGCAGGAAGGTCTCGGTCGCTTCTAGTCCGGTGTCCTCTGCGACGGCTTCGGCTTCGAGGGGTTCGATTCCCAGCTCTTCAACGATGACCGAACGGATCGTGTCGGTTCGCTCGGTGCAAGCTCGTCCACACTGGTCGAAGGTGAATAGCGCCCAGGTGAACGCGTCCTTATTCCCGGTGAAGTCTTCGTTGAACCAGCGGATGGCTTCATGGGCGATCGATTCGGCGCCCGTGATGTTGTCATAAACGATGGCGGCGTCGCTGCCCGGGATCGCCGTCGAATAGCCAACCACCGTTATGCCTGCGTCCTTGGCCTGGTCGACCACGTTCGCATAAGGCTCGACCCCACAGAGGGGTAGGAAAACCAGTGCGTTGACGCCGGAGGCGATCATCCCCTCGATGTCCTGGACTTGTTTGTCGCAGTCTCCGTTGGCCGACCCTTCGACCAACTCGTATCCGCGCCGCTCCGCCTCGGCCGCGGCGGCACGAGCAATGATTGGATAGATTCCCGCACTCTCGTTGCCAAAGCTGAACCCGATGACTCCCTTGGCCTCGGGAGCACCCGTTGTCGTTGTTTCCTCCGCGGCTGCCGTGGTCGTGGTCGCAGCGGCGGTGGTTGTGGTGGCGGCCGCTTCCGTGGTGGTCGTGGCAGTGTCGGCACAGCCAGCGGTGACCAACGCGAGAAGCGTCACCACCAGTAGGAACCGAGACGATCGAAATCGATGCATGTCCTTCCTCCTCTTCAGACGCGCTATGATATATGCTATATATTCATGAGGCAAGTTGTCAACCGCGGCAGACCCGGCTCTTCTTTTGCGGTCAGGTTGGAAAGAAGCTGAAGTACGGTGGCTATGACCGATCCCGTCGAGCACATCGGACGTGCCACTCTCGTCGATGAGGTGGCTGACCGCCTGCGCGAGCTCCTGTTCTCGGGCCAGATCAAACCGGGCGAGCGCATCCGAATCCGACAGATTCAGGAGCGATTCGGAGTCTCCCACATTCCGGTGAGGGAGGCACTGCGGACGCTGGAAGGAGAAGGCCTCGTCGAGTCCAAACCTCAGCGCGGTGCTGTGGCTGCCCCTGTGTCGTTGCAGCTGCTCGATGAGGTCTACGACGCCCGACGACTGCTCGAGCCCCAGATAATCGCCCGCAGCCTCAAGTCGATCAGCGCCGACCAACTCGAATCTGCCGCCGAAGCCCTTGTCCGCCTCGAAGCCCTCGACGTCACCAGCAGCCTCGATTTGTTCTTTGAGGCCCATCGCACGTTCCACTGGCTGCTGCTGCAACCGGGCGCAACCGAAACCCTGGAGCGGATGCTCAATCAGTTGTGGCGTGTCTCCGAACGGTTTGTGAGGATTTCCAACCTGGTCTATCCCGCCGATGTTCAGGTGGCGAGGGATCAGCATCGACAGCTGCTCGAGTTGGTCAGAACCGGGGACCCGGCGGCGCAGGAGCTGGTCGACCGTCATCTCCATATCACCCAGGACGCCTTACGAGCTCACCAACCCGATCAGACATGACCGGCGGCAAGCTGACCATTAAGCCAGGCAAGCGTGACTCGGTTGAACGTGTCGGGATCCTGCAAACCAAAGAGGTGCGATCCTCCAGCGAAGACCTCGAGCTGAGATCCGGGGATGGCCTCGTGCAGCTCACGGGAATACTGCACTGGGATGCACATGTCGAGTTCACCCACTGTGATCAACGTCGGCGCTGAAATCGAGCTCACCTGGCCGAGGAGGTCGTGCGACAGGTTGGCTTCCAGTTGACCCTTCAGTCCTTCGAGGGGAGAGGAGTTGGCTTTCATCGATGCGAGGATCGTTTCAACCCGGTCGAAATGGTCGATGAAGAACTGGGGAGGGAAGAGATAGAGAATTGCAGCCTCGTAATAGAGGTCGAGGCCGCCGCACTCGAGAAACTTCTTGAGCAGACTCAGATAGGCGCTTGCGTAACCCCGGGTCTTGGCCCAGGTCCCGTGCAGCTGCAGGGTCGCCACCCTCTCCGGGTTGTGGATGGCCAGGTGCTGGGCAACCGCGCCGCCCAACGACATTCCAGATATGTGCGCCCGCTCCACCCCCAGCGCGTCGAGCAGGCCGATGGTGTCCTTCGCCATCATTTCGACCGTGTAAGGGCCGGGGGGTGAGCTGCTCTTACCCGAGCCCCGATTATCGAACAGCAGACAGCGATACCGAAGCCGGTAGGCCTCGGCCTGGGGGAGCCACCGTGAGCTGTCGCCCCCGGTGCCCCGGATGAAAACCACAGGTGTCCCCTCGCCGTCTCCATGCCATTCGTAGTAGACGTCGATCCCGGTACTCACGCTCACCACGCTCATCGATTGCTCCCTTCCACCTGTCCCACGGTCAGGGGCGGCCACCCCAAATGGATAGCAATCGATTCGGCCGCGAGCGCGGCCGTCAACTCGTCATCCCAGGCAGCCGTCAATTGAACACCGACCGGGAGCCCGTCATCGTCAAGCCCCACCGGTACGGTCACGGCCGGCAACCCGGACAGGTCTTGCGGTACCGTGTAGCCCATCACCAGATCCCGAAAAGCTATCGACTCGCCCCGGTGCTCAACCCGATCGGGGCGGTCTCGTCTCGACGGCCCTCCGGCCGCTACCGGCGTCACCAGGAGATCGATCCCCGACGCAAAGATCTCTGCAAAGGAAGCCGTGACGGCTAGCGCGTCGCGTCGGGCGTCGAGGTAATCGGCGATCTGGACTTCGGCCGCTATCTCCAGACGGTTGCGGACATCTACCCCGTAAAGGGCCGCTCGACTTGGGAACGTACCCAGCGTCGCGGAATGGACGTGATACGCCTCGGCCATCTGGATCTTGCCGAACGCGGGTCGAATGATGTCGGCCAGGGGAAATTCGACTTCAACGACTTCCATGCCCATGGCGCCGAGCCTGTCGACCGCGTCCGCGAAAAGTGCAGAGTGATCGTTGCACAACGGAACGGGGTGAAGGTCGGGGCACAGCGCCACCTTCGGACGCGAGCGAGGAGGGTTGAGCTCGGTCAGACGGGTGGTGGGGTCCTCGGGGTCGTGACCAGCCAGCACCGACAGAGCGGCCACGGCATCGTTCACGGACCGAGCAATCGAGCCAGGATGGTCGAGCGACGGAGCCAGCGACACGATGCCCCGTTTGGAAACCCGGCCGTAGGTGGGCTTCAGACCCACCACCCCGCAGAAAGCGGCCGGGATGCGGATGGATCCCCCCGTGTCCGATCCCAAGGCCAAGGGCACCATCCCGGTTGCCACCGCCGCGGCCGATCCACCGGAAGATCCGCCTGGTACGCGGGAAAGGTCCCAAGGATTGGCGGTGCTTCCCAGGTTGGCGTGCTGGGTTGTGATTCCCCAACCAAACTCGTGCGAGCGGGTCGTCCCGACCACGATCGCCCCAGCGCTTCGCAATCGCCGTACGGCTTCGGCGTCGACCGGGGCAACTCGTCCCATGAGAACCTCGGATCCGTAGGCGCCATTGGTTCCCGCCACATCGAACAGTTCCTTGATCGCAACGGGAATGCCCTCCAGGGGACGAGCATCGCCCGCCACGCGTGCATCGGACTCGGCGGCCTCCGCTAAGGCCGACTCGCCCAGCACCTGACGAAACGCTCCGACCTCCCGGTCCACCTCTGCGATGCGAAGGAGCATGCTCTCGACGACTTCGGTGGGGCGAAGGTGGCCCTCCCGATAAGCGGAGACCAATCCTGCGACGTCCAGTTCCCAAGGCTCCATGTCACTCCTCTGCCGAGATGTATCCGGCCGCCCCCAAAGAAGAAGCGCCGCCCAGAACCCACAGAATCACAAAGTCCTCATCCCCGTCGGCGACGGCTCCGTGCACCGTCTTGCGGGGCACGAAAATAACGTCACCGGGCCCCACGTCATACCAAGTGTCCCCCACCCGGTGGGAACCGTGACCGGACATGACAATGATCGTTTCCTCGGCGTTGGGATGCGAGTGTTGCTCGTGGGTTCCGCCGTGAGCCGGATAAACGGTCTGGCCGACTGCAGTTAGTTCGGCCCCGTTCCGGACGTCGCTCACCAGCCACCGGACATCAAGATGACTGAAGGCGGTGCCGGAAAGGTCGGCCGGCGGTGTGGTATCGGCGCGAACTACGTACTCGGTCATTCGACTCCTACCCTAGGCATTTTGACCCAATAAATATATATGGTATATGTTTACTGTGACTCTCAGAGACGAGGTACCGGCCCTCCGGGTCAGCAAACTCGAGAAGTCCTATGGGCCGGTTCGGGCACTTCGGGGGGCCAGCTTCGACCTATATCGGGGTGAGGTCCTTGCCCTAGTGGGCGACAACGGAGCTGGAAAATCGACTCTGGTGAAATGCATCGCTGGAGACATCCAGCCCGACGATGGCGTGATTGAGGTCGATGGCGTGGCGGTGCGAATCGACGATCCGCAGAAGGCCCGCGCTCTGGGCATCGAGACGGTCCACCAGGATCTGGCCCTGGTCGAAGGTCTCGACATCGCCACCAACCTCTTTCTCAATCGAGAGTTGTTGGTCCGGTGGCCGCTTCTCCGCCAACTCGGTTTCATGGACAAACAGCGCATGTATCGGGAGACCACGGAGACTCTGGCCCGGCTTCACATCCGCGTCCCTTTGGTGCGCCAAACGGTCGATCGGCTGTCGGGGGGTCAGCGTCAGTCGATTGCCGTGGGCAAGGCGGTGGCCTGGGGTCGTCACATCGTGCTCTTGGACGAGCCCTCGGCGGCGCTGGGCGTTGAGCAGTCTCGCCTGGTGTTGGACCTCATTGTCCGGCTACGGGACACCGGGGTGGCGGTTCTCCTGATCAGCCACAACATGCAGCAAGTCATCGATGTTTGCGACCGTGCGGTGGTCCTACGCCATGGTGAAAAAGTCGGGGATGTAGTCATCGGTGAAGTGACCGCCCGCGACCTGGTCGACCTGATCACGGGCGCCCGAGCAGAGATCTGAAATGAGTATCGACACCTCGACCGTCACGCACCGGGAAGGGGAATAGTTAATGGCCACCATTCTGATGGGCTACGACGTCGAGTTCTCGGCGATTGGCGAGAACATGTGCCGAGCAGGCCTCCTGATGTTCTATCCGGAGCTACCGGATGACACCACCGCCGCCAGCCTCGAGATCATCAGGCGCAACCACAAGGAACTCGGGGCGAGAGCAACACTGTTCGTTTGCGGTCGTACTTTGCTTCATTCGCTCCCTGCTGTCGCCAAGGCTTCCAAGGACCAGGTGTTCGAGATCCAGCAGCACACCTACAGCCATGTTCTCTTCAAGCCCGACGTCTGGGAGGGTGGAGTGTTCAAACCCTCGCCACCGGAGGCGTTGGTGCACGAGGTGACGGCCACCTCGGCACTGCTCAAACAGCATCTGGGAGTCGACTGCACAGGTCTCCGTACCCCCCACGGTTACTACCAGGGGCTATCCGATCGGCCCGACCTGGTCGGCATCCTTGACCAAGCCGGCATCCAGTACGTCAGCTCGTGGGGCCGTAATGAAGCCAACGGCAATCCGACTCCCATCGAGGTCCAGCCGTTTTGGTACACCGAACAGGGGTACCCGGACATTCTCGAGCTTCCGTTTCAATTCTGGCTCGATGGCACCTGGTTCGAGGCCTATGGCCCCGAACGAGGGCGGGAGTTCCTCGATGTGTTGAAGGCGGGGGTGGATGAGATCGTCGAGAAAGATCTCGTCTACGGGGTTGCCTTCCACGACTGGGCGATGCTCCGATATAACGAGGAAAGGATCGGCTGGGTCCGAGGGCTCATGGAGTATGCCTTGGAGTCAGGAGTCGAAGTGATGTCTTATGGCGACTATTACGCACGAATGGTGTCAGAACGGCGATGAGGCGCCTCGTCCCGCTACTCATCGCGGTGACTTCCTGCTACCTCCCTGGAAGAGAAACGATATTGCCCATCGCCAATCAGGTTCAGGTGCCCGTATACCGCTGCAATGCCGACTTTGTGAGTGGCGACATCCTCAACAACGCCGATGTCCCAATTGTCGTGATGATCAAAGCCAAGTGGGTCGACAGTGCGAGCACCACCTATCACGAGGTCGAGGCCGGCCCGTTCTCGGCGGGGGCTAACTCCTCGGTCCAGTGGGTGGTGGAAACTGAAGAGTCGGTGGCGGATCCGGCTCAATGCTTGGCTGAGATTGTCAGTGTGACTGAAGAACAACCTTGATCGAAAGACCGAACGAACCATCCCAAGGAGGAAAGACATGACCACTCCCACCACCTCAGACGTGCGGACATCACCTCTCAGTCCGGAGGAGATCCACGAGTTCAGCAACCGGGGAATGCTTCGACCGGGGAAGGTCTTCGACGACGGCCAGATAGCCAAATTGGTCGCCGCCATCGAGTTGGCTCGGGAGCGGGAACGAGAAGCCGGTCGTGAGTACGACCTGCTCGATCAGAGCCTTTGGCCAAAAGAATCGGAGTTGCCCCCCGAGCCCGGAAAGTCGGTCGGGTTCCTGTTCAACCTGTGGCTTTGGAACGACGACGTCCGGAAAGCAACCATGAGCCCGGTGCTGGCCAAGTGGTCGTCGCAGCTGCTTGGTGCTCGTCAGGTCCGGCTGCTGGAGGACAATGCCCTCTTCAAAGATCCTGGCATCGGTGGCAGCCTCAAGTGGCATCAAGACTATCCGTACTGGCCGCTTGCCCAGCCCAACGCCGTGACCGCCTGGATCGCCCTGGGCATCGTTGACGAGGCCAACGGAGCGATGAAGATGGTCCCCGGGAGCCACTTGACTGGGGAGACCTTGCCCGCTGCTTTTGGTACCGGATCCACCTACATGGAGGACATGCGCGCCCCGACCGTCAAGGCGATCGGCGATCCCGACCAACTCGGGTTGGAACAGGTGAGCATCGACCTTCAGCCCGGGGAGGTGTCGTTCCATCACTCCCTCACGTGGCATGCCTCGGGGCCAAACACGACCACCGATCGGCCCCGTCGGTCGATCGTCATTCGCTACGTCGCCGACGGCACCATTTGGCTGGGAAAGCGCCGCTACGAGTTCAACTACAGCGACGAGGAGGTCGGCTTTTCGCCCGGGGAGCCCTTGCAGGGCAAGTACTTTCCGATTATCCCCTTCTGATGGAGGTTGAATCATGAGCAATTCCGGCTACAGGGTGACCGGCCGGGTAATCCCGTGCGAAGACGAGACCGTCATCGAGTCAGGGGTCGTGATCACAGAAGCTGACAAGATCGCATGGGTCGGACCGGTCGAACAACTGCCAGTCCAATATCGGGGACCGGAGTACACCGAGATCGACGGGCGTGGGCAATCCGTCATGCCCGGACTGATCGACGGTCACATGCATATCAGCTTCGGGGAGGCAGCCTCCGAAGAAGAGCTGTCGATCTACACCCCTGCCGAGTATCGGGCGATCAGAGCGGCGGTAGATGCCGAGAAAGCTCTGCTGGCGGGAGTGACCAGCTCCTGCGACCCGGGAGGCCCTTATCGAGTGGCGGTAGCTGTTCGCGACGCCATCGCCGGCGGGCTCATCCAGGGTCCCCGGATGGCCTGTGCTGGCAAGCAGATCACCACCCAGCAGGGGATCGCCGATGGATTTCCCTCCTGGATCGGCGTGCCCGAGTCGTCCTTCGGTGCTCTGGTCCGAAGCAATGAGGAGCTCGTCCAAGAGATCCGCAATGAGGTCAAAGACGGAGTTGACCTCATCAAGATCGCCGGATCGGGCAGCACCTCCGATGAATACGCCGCCTTCCGGCTCGAAGAGCTGGAACTGGCGGTCGACGAGGCCCATCGTCTGGGACGCCCGGTCACAATCCATGCCCGTTCCCGGCAATCGGTCGAGTACGCCGCTAAGGCAGGCGTGGACTGGATCATGCATGCCTCCTATATGGATGAGCCCACGCTGGAAATGGTCCTGGAGAAGCAGATCCCAATCCTCCCTGCATTGACTCTGCTGATCAACACCTTGGAAGCCAACCGGGCCGATCTCACGCCTGCCGCTCGCGACCGCTTCGGTCGCGAGATAGACGCCGCCGTTGGCATCATCAGCAAGGCGGCCAAGGCCGGGGCAACCCTGATCTGTGGCTCGGAATCGGGGTTCGCCATGACTCCCTACGGGGAGTGGCACGCCCGGGAAATGGAGATCTTCGTCGACATGTTCGGAACTACCCATTTCGAAGCCCTGCTGGCGATGACTCGAAACGCGGCGCGGGCGGTGCCGCGCCACACGCCCATGATCGGAACCCTCACCCCCGGGAAATACGCCGACCTGCTGGTCGTGGCAGGTAATCCTGACGAGAACGTCCGCATTCTCCAAGACAAGACCAACCTCGTCCACGTCATGCAGGGCGGTCGAATAGTGAAGGCATGGCGTCCGTCCGAAGCCGTCAGGATGAAGCACGCCTTTGAGAAAACCCACCTCTACACCCCGGTGCCGTATCGCAGCGCCGACCGCGAGGCCGGCCCCAGCGCAGACGAACTCCTTGGTCGCGGCGCTCTGGCGGCGTTCCCACCGGGATGACCTTGGTTCGCCGCCGGCTTTCCGCTCTCATCGATCTCGGTGGTCGTTTGGCGATAGTGACAGGGGCCGGCCAGGGTTTCGGCTACGCCATCGCCGCTCGACTAGCCGACGCCGGCGCATCGGTGGTGGTCGCCGATCGTGATGTCGATCGAGCGCAACTGTCGGCTGCCCGGATCGGGAACACTCAGGGAAAGGCGATTGCTGCCCGGGTGGACGTATCGGAACCCGAGTCAGTCGAGGCCCTCTTCGCTTCCCTTCCCGGGCCGGCGGACATCGTGGTCAACAACGCAGGAGTGTTCTCCAACTACCTCGCTCATCAGATGCCACCGGAGGAATTCGCCCGCATCATGCAGGTCAATGTCAACGGCACCTTCTATGTCAGCCGGGCCTTCGTGAGGGCCGCTCTCGCCGCCGGTCGATCGGGGACCATCATCAACATCGCCTCGGTCGACGCCTTCCGCGGATCGGCCGAGGGCCTAGCGCACTACACCGCCTCCAAACACGCCATCGCCGGTCTTACCAGGTCGATGGCGATGGAATTCGCCCCGAGGGGGATCCGGGTCAACGCCATCTGTCCTGGTGCTTCGATGACCGAAGGTGCCACCGCCCTCGTCACCGAAGGTGCCCCGGAAGGGATCGACGTGGCAGCGCAGTGGGACGGGATTGTCGAACGCACGCCGATGGGTCGGCTGTGCGATCCCGACGACGTCGGGCGAGCGGCGGTGTTCCTCGCTTCGGATCTAGCCGAATTCATTACTGGTGTCTTGTTGCCTGTTGACGGCGGGATTCTTGTCCAGCCGCTCGAGGGATATGTCTCAACCACGAAGGAGCTCCATGAACTTCCCTGACTTCATCCAGGCCCTCCCGCGCCCGAACAGTCCCGTCCGGATGAAGGCCCGCATCATCCCCAACTCCTATTGCATGCCGATGTTCTACGAGATTGCCGAAGACGTCGAGGTCCCGGAGCACGCCCACGGGGCGCAGTGGGGAGTGGTCCTGGACGGAGAGATGGAGATGGTGATCGGTGCCGAGTCAAAGGTGTATCGGCGGGGGGACACCTACTACGTGCCGCCCGGGATCACCCACACCACCAGGATCAAAGGGGGCTATCGAGGGATCGACGTGTTCGCCGACCCCGATCGGTACCTGCCCAAGGAGGAGGAATGAAAGCGGCTCTGGTGCACGAAGTCGGGGCAGTGCCCCGGTTGGTGGAGGTCGGGGACCCGGTGGCCGGCGAAGGCGAGGTTGTGGTGGAAATGACCGCCGCGGCTATCAACCCGGCTGATCTTGCGATCGCCGCCGGCCTCTTCCACGGCGGACATCCGCCCCTGCCCTATGCGCCAGGTATGGAGGCAGTTGGATTGGTCGGTGGGCGGGCGGTCTTCGCGTACGGGGGGGGGTTGGGGGTTTCTCGCTCTGGGACTCTGGCCGAGCGGTTCCTCGCTCCTGCCTCGGCCGTCATCGACCTTCCCGAAGGAGCCGATCCCTCAGTCGCGGCGGCGCTGGGCACTGCGGGCCTGGCCGGGTGGCTGCCGATGACATACAAGGCCAAGGTCCAGCCGGGCGAGATAGTGCTGGTCCTAGGCGCAACTGGAACCGCCGGGACCATCGCGGTTCAGGCGGCCCGCTTGGCGGGTGCCGGCAAGGTGATTGCGGCCGGGCGCAACGCAGGGAAGCTCGAGAGACTGGCCGACCTGGTTGACGAGACCGTGGCCCTCGAGGGGGAGGAGATGGCAGCCAAGTTGGCCGAGGCGTGCCGTCCGGGAGCCGATGTCGTTTATGACCCACTATGGGGAGACCCGCTGGCTTCCGCCTTGGCAGCCTGCGCGCCGGACGCCCGCATCGTCCATGTGGGTGCTTCTGCGGGCCAGGTAGCCGCGCTTCCCTCGGCACTTGTCCGAGGTCGCCGGATCTCGATCCTGGGATACTCGAACGCGGGTGTCCCCCGCCAGGTCATCGTCGACGCCTATCTTGAGATGGTGCGGCGATCGATCGCCGGGGAGCTCAACCTCGAAGTGGCCTCGGTTCCTCTCGGCCAAGTCGAACATGCGTGGGCGGAAACCAAGGCCGGTGGGGGCAAGTACGTTCTGGTGGGAGGAGGTCGATGATCGCAGAGGTCATCATTCCCAAGACAGGGCTCAACGTCGAGGACTGCCTGTTTCTCGAATGGTTGGCAGACGAAGGTTCGCCGGTGTCTCCGGGACAACCCCTCTTTCGAATGGAGACCGAGAAGGTTGAGATGGAAGTCGAAGCCGACGACGCTGGATATCTTCACCGGATCGGCGTTCCCGAGACCAAGTATCCGATCGGATCCGTGATCGGATACATCGCCGCGACGGAAGATTCGTACCGGAGTCTCCTGTGAGCGGTCTTGCCGCGGACGATCTCCGCCGGCTCTATACGACGATGACCCGGATCCGGCTCTTTGAGGAACGGGTTACCCGTGAGTTCAAACGTGGCGACATCCCGGGATTCGTCCACACCTATATCGGTGCCGAAGCGGTGGCATCAGGAATCTGCGCTCATCTAACCGACTCAGATTTCATTTCCAGCACCCATCGCGGCCACGGACACTGCATCGCCAAGGGGTGTTCAGTTCGGGACATGCTGGCCGAGCTGTACGGGCGGGACAACGGCCTCTGCAAGGGACGGGGTGGCTCGATGCACATCGCCGACTTCCAGCGGGGGATGCTCGGCGCCAACGCCATCGTCGGTGGTGGCATCGCCCTGGCCGCCGGAGGCGCCCTGGCCGCCCGGGTGCGAGGAACCGACGGCGTCGCGGTGACTTTCTTCGGCGATGGCGCCGCCAACCAGGGAGTGCTTCACGAGACCATGAACCTTGCCTCGATCTGGAAGCTCCCGGTGATCTTCGTATGCGAGAACAACGGATGGGCCGAGTCGACTCCGGGGAGCTATGCCCACTCGGTGACCGACATCGCCATTCGGGCCGCCGGCTACTCGATCCCAGGGGTGGTCGTGGACGCCAGCGACCCCGTCGCGGTCTGGGAGGCGGGGAGCGATGCGGTTGCCCGTGCCCGCAGTGGTGGGGGCCCGACGTTCATCGAAGCCAAGGTCCCACGGATCTTCGGGCACTATCTCGGCGATCCCGAGGCCTACCGGTCACCGGAAGACCGCGATGGTGCCTCGTCCCGCGATCCTCTGGCCCTGTTCCGGGAGCGACTGTTGTCATCCAAGGTGCTCTCTGACGAGGACGTCACAGCGCTCGATGCCGTCGTGCTAGCAGAACTCGATGAGGGAATCGCCCACGCTAAGTCATCGCCGTGGCCCGATGCCGCCGACGTCGACAAGTTCGTTTATGCCGGAGCGAAATGAGCGGACGTCAGATCACCTTCCTTCAGGCGGTCGCCGAAGCCATGTATCAGGCGATGGAGGCAGACGAACGGGTGATCGCACTGGGAGAGGACATCACCGGCGGCGCCGGGATGGGGGCGCCATACGAAGGTTCAATGGGCGGCACCTTCGGCGCCACCAAGAGCCTCTTCCCGGCTTTCGGCAACGAACGTGTCAGGGACACTCCCATCTCAGAAGCAGCGTTTTCCGGCGTCGCCATCGGAGCGGCCGCCGCTGGCCTGCGGCCAGTAGTCGACATGATGTGGTCGAGCTTCACCGCACTCGCCTTCGACCAGATCTTCAACCAGGCCGCCAAGATGCGATACATGTTCGGAGGCCAGGCGTCAGTGCCGGTGGTTTTCCGTATGGCGATGGGGGCGGGGCTAGGGGCGGCCGGTCAGCATTCCGACACCCTCCACTCGATCTTTACCCACATCCCCGGGTTGAAGGTGGTGTTGCCCTCCAACCCTTTTGCCGCCAAAGGACTCCTCACCGCCGCGATAGAAGACGACAACCCCGTCATCTTCATGGAGCACATGAAGCTCTACGGTCGTAAAGGCGATGTTCCCGAGGGAGGATATCGAGTGCCGCTGGGCATCGCGGAGGTGGTTAAGGACGGGACGGACGTCACGATCGTTGCCACCGCTTACATGGTTCATCAGTCAATCGAGGCCGCCGACCGCCTCGCTGCCAAAGGCGTTTCCGCAGAGGTGGTCGACCCCCAGTCGCTGTCGCCTCTCGACCACGAAACGATCTGCACGTCGGTCGCCAAGACCGGACGATTGGTGATCGTCGACGAGAGCCCACCTCGTTGCTCGATCGCCACCGACATCGCCGCCATGGTCGGCGAGGAATTGTTTGGAAAGTTGCGTGCCCCGATCCGTAGGGTGACTGCTCCTCACTCGCCGGTACCGCTGAGTCCCCCTCTCGAGAACGCCTACATCCCCTCGGTCGATAGGATCGTTGCGGCCGTGAAGTCGTTGAGTTGAGTAGCGGATTGCAAGTCCGAAGGCACGAGACCCAGCAGGGACGGTAGATCCGGGTTTGGATCGGAATCAGAGAGCTCCCAATTCGCCACAGCAGAATAATTCGCCAGGCCTGCATCAAAGCCCGCCCGGGCCGCTTCCCAATCACGGTCTAACAACACCTGCTCCGCTCGGAGCACCAGGCTTACGGCTTCGGTGACCTCCATGCGATTCGATGCTAGGAAAAGGCGATGCACGGCGTGGCGAGGAGTCGGCCCGGGCTGGCTTGATGGTCGATCCGAGTCGGTTCGGCCGCAGACTTTGGTCCGCGTTTGGTCCGACGCCGAGGCCGTTGCAGTGGTCGACAGAATCGCAAGGATTCTTGAGGACCCCAACGCAACAGTCGGCGTTGTCGCTCGACGAGGCTCCTGATCTGGAGAGATCCGTTCGACCGCCGCGCGGGCGGGACTGGACTTCGAAGACTGGTCCACTCCTACCCACGTCCCTCACATCGTGGAGCTGCTCAGCAAGACGTTCCGCCGTGCAAGCAAGGCCGGCGGTTCCGATACGGAGGTCATCGACGCCCTCGAGAGGTTGTGCGTAGAGATGATCGACTTAGCGGACATCGATACCCGAGATGAGATCGTCACCGCATGCGACAACCTTCGGGAGATGGTGTCGGATGGGATGTCCGCCACCGAGGCGATGGCAGGTTGCCGAGCTTCAGCTGCACAGGACAAGCCCGTCGGCCCTGGCCTTCACCTCCTGACTGGCCACAAAGGCAAGGGCCAAGAGTTCGACTGGGTATTCGTTCTTGGACTGGAGGACGGTCATATCCCCGACTTCCGGAGCACGACCGGTGAACAGCTCGAGGAAGAGCTACGAGTGCTCCATGTAATGGTGTCACGCGCCCGCTACGGGGTCGTCTTCACCCATAGCCGATCGACGCCCACACAATTCGGGCCTCGCCGCAGCGATCCATCCCAGTGGTTGGAGCCCCTTCGTGCAACAGCGACAGCGTTCGACCACATCTGACGCAGGAAGGGGGCGGGACTCTCGGGGGCATCGAGGCAACGAATGGCATGACTCGCGTAGGTTCCGTCGTGGCCGGTCTGTGGTCCGTCCGGAAGCCCTCCGCCTCGAATCCTGCACGATCAGACCAGGAGGGCTTCATGTCTGAAAAGTGGTGAGATGCCCCGATGAACCGGTAGTGGACGAAGCCCAGAGATATGGCGAGTTGGGCGGCTAGGGGGCCGGGAGAGAGATTGGCGAGGGCGAGCCCTTCGCGGTATTCGTCTTCGGTGATCCAACCACGCCGCTCGACCAGGTCGCGGTGCATGTACTCAACCAGGGCGACCGGGCCGCCGAAACCAGCCGCACCCAGATAGAGGAAATAGCGGACTAACTCTCTGAGCCCGTAGCCGGCAGCGCTCGGCTCGAGCGTGGCCGGTTCCGTCACTGCTTGGACTCGAGTTGGCACCAGGCGTAGAGGGCGTCGTAGACGAAGGAGCCCTTATCGAGAAGGCGATGGTCGTCGGCTTCGACTTCAGACCTCCGATACCAATGGCGAGCAACCCGGGCCCGAGCGGATCGGTCTGGAGGTCTTCGGAGATGTCGGCGGCGTGAACGATGCGAGCCAGGCGAACCAGGGCCGGATTGTCGCCGAGGTGGAAGTCGTCGATAAGGACGTCGAAGGTGCATTTGCTATCTCGATGGGTGAACCGGGCGCCCGGGGCATCAAAGGACCGACCATCCAGCTCTGCCGCGGTGGCCAGTACCTGTTCGGGGGCGACATAGATGATCTCGGCGTCGGGGTCGATGAACCGGCGGATCAGCCAGGGACAGGCGATCCTGTCGGTTTTGGGGCGCGCGCGTGTGTGACCCACTTCACTTGATGGTCTCCTTGGTGGCGGTGAGGGGGATGGTCCGGAACCAGCTCCACAGGGCGACGTCGTATATGGCCTTGATGAGTCCAGCGAGGTCCGCGATCTCAGTCGTGATCGTGGCCTGCGGTCGCTTGGCAACTCTGGCATTGGCCGAGGATGGCGAAGTGGTGCAGGCTTACGTAGAAGCCGTACTCGTCTCTGAGGCGATCGAAAGTCGGTTGAAGCAGGGAGGAGGGAACGAGTGTCAACGCCCCGCAGGTTTCGCAGGCTAGATGTTGATGGTCGTGATCGATAGTGAGATGCCAGCGACCGGGCTGGGAGCCGAAATGGACGTGATGGACCAGGCCGATGCGCGCCAGTTCGTTGAGAGTGCGGTGCCCGGTTGATGGGTCAATCGGGCCGGCAGCGCCTTTGACGGCGTCAGCCAGGATTTCCTGAACCGTCAGGAACCCCTCGCCATGGCGGGCGAGCACCGCGCAGATGGCGCGTCGCGGGAGCGTAAGCCGAAGCCCGGCGCGTTTGATCCTTTCGTGGAGCAGCGTCTCGATTCTCCCTGCGCGGTCGCTGGCCGTCACGGGGGAAAAGGTAGTGCCTGGCAGCAATCAAACGAGAAACCCCTCGCTATTGCATCTGATTGTAATTGCGTCCTTAGGCATTTAGAGTCGGTTCGGTCGAACTAGAGGACGCAGGATGACAGACAGATCGCGGAGTGGTTCTTGAGCGACCATCCGCACGACGAACACGGCCACACCGAAGAGGGTGACCACGATCATCCCCGTGTAGTTGGCCACGACCATGGCTCCTACGAATCCGGCCACGACCATCCACACGGGGGTCCCTGGGCCTCGTTTCGCCATGTGCTCAGCGGCCTGTTTGGAGAGCATTCTCATGACTCGGCTGACTCTGTGGACGCCGCCCTCGAGTCAAGCGAGCGTGGCATCAGAGCGCTGAAGATCTCGTTCCTCGTGCTGATGATCACGGCGACCGCTCAAACCATCGTCGTCGTTTTCACAGGGTCCGTGGCCTTGCTAGCCGACACCATCCACAACTTCTCCGACGCCCTGACTGCTGTCCCTTTGTTCGTTGCGTTCAAGCTGGGGCGACGCGCCGCCAACCGCCAGTACACCTATGGATATCGGCGGGCTGAAGACCTGGCGGGGCTGTTCGTAGTGTTGATGATCCTCATCTCGGCGATCCTCGCCGCCTGGGAGTCGATCGATCGGCTTATCAATCCTCGCGAGATTCGATATCTCGGTGTCGTCTTTGCGGCCGGCGTGATCGGGTTTATCGGAAACGAGCTCGTGGCTATCTACAGGATCAGAATTGGTGAGGAGATCGGCTCGGCGGCATTGGTCGCCGATGGTCGTCACGCCCGGGTGGACGGCTTTACTTCGCTGGCGGTGGCTGCAGGCGCGGCGGGTGTCTGGCTCGGGTTCGAACGGGCCGATCCCATAGTCGGCATTCTGGTTTCGATAGCCATCCTCGGGGTTCTGCGCACCGCGGCGCGCGACATTTATCGCCGACTCATGGACGCGGTTGATGTCGACCTGGTCGACCGGATCGAATCGATTGCCCGAGGTGTCGCCGGCGTCCGGGAAGTCGGGCGTTGTCAGGTCCGCTGGATGGGGCACCGGCTCCGGGTCGACCTCGAGCTGGAGGTCGATGGGGCGTTGCGCGTCGCGGATGGTCACCAGATCGCCGAAGACGCCCGTCTGGCGCTTCTGGCCGGGATCGATCACCTCGACGATGTCCATGTCCATATTGATCCGACCGGCGTTCATGTGCTGGAAGGGAAGGATGGGTTGGAACCCGTTGTTTTGCACTGATGCCCTTGATCAACGGCGACATTCCCGTCAACCTCCTCTCATGACCACCCGTTCCGCTCCCGAGATCGGCATGACTCCGGAGCGGCAAGGGCATCTTCTCGAAATCGTTGATCTCTCGATCCGGTTCTGAACGAAGGGCAGTGTGGTGAAGGAGCGGGTCGGATTGTGGCGCCGGACCCCTTTGCTGCAACTGATATGTCAATCTAGGCTCGAATGGATAACCCTGTCAGGTCAACTCAGGAGGTGGTGATGGGGGAATCAGAGGTGCCGTCGGACATGAGTGGACCCTACGGTGGACCGCTGATAGACGTAGCTGGTGCCATCGACATGCACTGTCACCCATACCCGGATCTGTTCCCGCGTCTGGCCGACGACACCGAGATCGCCGCCGCTGCCGCTGCCGCCGGAATGCGGGCCGTGGTTCTGAAATGCCACCACGAAAGCACCGTCTCTCGCGCCTATCACGTAGCCAAGACGGTGAAGGGAATAGAGGTCTTTGGTGGAATCGTGTTGAACTCCTATGTCGGGTACCTCAACCCGGCCGCGGTTGAGGCTGCACTGCGTCTCGGCGGGAAAGTGGTGTGGATGCCCACCGTCGACGCCGGCTATCACGCTGAGGTGCACGGAGGCACCGGTGGTTATGACACCCAGGCTGGGGGTCGCAAGAGCGCGGAAGGGGTATGGGTGGTTGACGAGGAAGGCAACCTCAAGCCAGAGGTTCTTGAGATCTTCGAGCTGGTCGCCGAGCACGGGGCGATCCTCGGCACCTGTCACCTGTCTCCCGCGGAGATCGTGAAGCTGGTCACCGCCGCCTCGAATCGGGGCATCGAAAAGGTCGTGGTTACCCATCCCTTTTTCAAGGTTCCGAACCTTGACATGGAAACGCTGGAGGAGACGGTTCGGTTGGGGGCATATCCAGAGTTTGGGTACTGCACGGTGTCGCCGGCGTGGCACTACGCAACGCCGGAGAAGGTGGCCGAAGCGGTGGCAAGGGTTGGGGCGTCGAGATGTCTGCTGGTGTCGGATGCCGGTCAACGCCACAATCCGATGCCACATGAGGCTTTGCGCATCTTCTCTCAGACTCTGTTCGAAAAAGGGGTAGGGCAATCGGACATCGACCGCATGATCCGACTCAACCCCCTGGATCTTCTCGAGTTGCCGTCATCGCCGTCGGGGGTCTCCGACATCGAATTGGACCGGGTTGAGATGACCGGCGACCAGGTCCGATCCGCTTAGGACCCGGGTTTGTCTTGACCACGGAGGCTCCGTCCGCCGAACCACGGGTCCTCGTGACCAGTCATCCTTATGGTGACGGGCTCGAGGCGATCCTGGCCGCCGATGGGATCGGGGTTATGCGCGGTGACCCGCTGACTGCGGGCAGGGTCGAGCCGGTGCTCTCGGCTGGGCACCCAGGGTTGGACGGGGTCGAGGTCATCGTGGTCAGCCACATGGATGCATGCCCCGCCGACATCATCGCAGCAGCGCCCCGGTTGAGAGGGATCGTCTCAGCTGTGATCGGCCTCGACACCGTGGACATGTCAGCGGCCGACGACCACGACCTGATCGTGGCCCACGGGGCGATGGAGGAGAACTACCTGGGGGTCGCCGAGGCGACGGTGATGCTTATCGGGGCCCTGCTACTCGATCTGCCGGGGAAGCAGAGAGACCTTCTCGCAGGTACCTCAGAGCCGGGAATGAGAGGACGCATGGTCCGGGGAAAGACCATCGGGTTGGTCGGATTTGGGCGCGCCGGGCGAGGGGTCTGGGAGCGCCTCCAGGGCTGGGGCGTCGATGTTGTTGCTCATGATCCCTTCGTCCCCGACCCGCCGCCGGGTGTCCGGATGGTCGCGCTCCCCCAGATGATGGCGACGTCTGACGTGGTGAGCCTTCACGTCATGCTCAACGAATCGACCCGGGGGATGATCGGTGAGGAGCAGTTGAGCCTGATGAAGCCGACCGCCTATCTGATCAACACCGCCCGCGGTCCGCTTATCGATCAGAGCGCCCTTCTCCGCGCGCTCGAGGCTGGTGCCATTGCAGGGGCGGCATTGGACGTCTTTGAAGAGGAGCCACTGCCGAGGGATCACCCGCTGCGGCTCTTGAACAACGTCATTCTCACCCCGCACGCCATCGGGCACTCCGAGGAGCTGTGGGCGGCGATTACCCGGGTGGCGGCGGAGCAAGTGTTGGCGATCCTCGAGGGTCGACGTCCGCCGTTCGTTGCCAATAGCCATGTGCTTGACCGCTGGCTGAAAAAGGTGGTGGACCGGTAGCCGGCGTCGATGCGGGACCCACCGGCCGGTGCTCAATTGCGGTGGCTGAACCCATCTATAATAATAGTTGGGCGCCTGTGGTTGAGCAGGCTCTGGGCCATGAAGCAGGAGGTTGATCATGTCTGAAAGAGGTCCGCGACGCCGCTCGTCAACTTTGGTGCCGATCCTGATGGTTCTGGCCATGGTTGTTGTCGCCTGCGGCGGGGACGGCACGACCGAGACTACGGAGACCACCGGGACCACCGCCGCCCCGGCTGAAACCACCACCACCGCTCCCGAGGAGACCACCACCACCGGGCCCGCACCTATTGAGGAGCCGGTGATCCTCAGGCTCTCGGTCGAGACGAACGTCGGGGACCCGTTGGCGAATCTTCTTACCTATTTTGGCGACAACCTCGAGTCAGAGCTTGGCGACCGCATTGCAGTGGAGCGCTTTCTCGGCGGGGCGCTGGGTGACGAGATCGCCCAGATGGAACTGATCCGGGCCGGCGAGGTCGACGTGGTCCCAATCGGGTCCGACATTGTCCAACTCGATAGCTCCTTCGGTATCTTCGACTTCCCGTTCCTGTTTCCCGATCGAGAGACGGTCTACCGCCTTCTTGACGGCGATGTCGGTCAGCAGCTGAAGGACTCGTTGCTCGAGTCGGCGGGTCTGGTCGTGCTCGGATTCGGTGAAAACGGATTCCGGCAGATAACCAACAATGTGCGGCCGGTTGTAACGCCAGCCGATCTAGACGGTCTAAAGCTGCGCACTCCCGGCTCCGAGACACGGATTTTGGCGTTCACTAGCCTGGGGGCGGTGCCCACACCGATGGACTTGGGTGAGGTCTATCTGGCTCTCGATCAAGGCGTCCTCGACGGCCAGGAGAATCCGATGGGAGTGGTCCAGGAGTTCTCGTTCTACGAGGTCCAGGCCTACCTGTCGTTGTCAAATCATGTCTATTCGCCGATCACCCTCGCCATCAATGCCGACACATGGGATTCGCTGCCTGACGACGTCAAGACCGCCGTCGAGAACGCAGCCGCAGCGGCGGTTGCCCAATCCCGTGAGGAAGGGCAGGCCAACGACCAGAATCTGGCGGCAGAGCTCGAGGCGGAAGGCATGGAAGTCAATGAGATCGACATTGCGGCTTTCCAAGAGGCCGCCACCCCCATCTGGGAAGAGTTGGCGTCCGTGGTGGGGGAGGAGTTCGCAGCCGCGGTCATTGCTGAGGTGACAGGCTGACCAAACTGGGTGAAGATCGGTCGCGCCCCTCGGCGGTGCGACCGATCACTCCAGCCATGGAGGAGAACCCGGGAGGTTCGATGCAGTTCGCGGAAGACGGATTCGGGAGCAGGGCCCGGATCGGGCTTGTCTACATCGCCTCCTCGGTGGTGATGGAGCCCGAGATGTACGCGATGGCACCAGCCGGAGTCTCGATCCACACCTCCCGGTTGCATCTTCCCGAAGTAACGGTCCAGGGGATCGACGCCATGATGCGCTCACCGCAGCTCGAGGAGGCGAGTCGGCTGCTTGGCGAGGCGCCGCTGTCCGTTATCTGCTTTGGAGGCACGTCGGCTTCGTTTCTTCATGGCTCGGCCTGGGATCAGGCGCTGACCGAGAAGTTGAAGGAGTGGACTCCGGGCATCCTGGCGGTCACGACCGCCACCTCGGTTCTCGATGCCCTGTCCAGCCTCGGTGTGGAACGGGTGGCCCTGGCCACGCCGTACATTGACGATGTGAGCCTCAGGGCAGTCAAATGGCTGGAGGAGAACGCCCATCCGGTCGTCTCGTGGGAAGGGCTCGGAGTCTCCACCGACTGGGAGCTGGCAGAGATCACACCGCAGACTGTGTACGACCTGGCGGTACGCGTCGACCGTCCAGAGGCGGATGCGGTGTTCATCTCCTGTACCAATCTTCGGACTGTGGCCGTCATCGATGCTCTCGAGCAGGCCCTAGCCAAACCGGTGGTGTCGGCGGTACAGGCGTCGTTCTGGAAGTGCCTCATGCTGGCGCAAGTCGAAGGTGCCAAGCCCGGCTACGGCCGCCTCTTCGATGAGGCGCCTCGGTGACCGCCGAAACAGGTCCGACCGTTCGTGTCCCCGGCCTCGGTGTTGGAGAGGCGCAGGCGTCCTTGCCCCGGCCATTCGTGGACCGGGCCGTGGAAGCGCTCGCCGTGACTGCGCTGGTCCTGATAACCGTCCTTCTGCTGGTCAATGCCTTGGGTCGCTACCTGTTCTCGTCACCTCTGCTCTGGGCCGAGGAGGTGGCGACGTCCCTCGTCATCTGGTTGACCATGCTCGGCATGTTCATCACCGCTCGCCGTCGCGAGCTGATAAGGGTTCGGAGCTTCATGGAGAAGCTACCGCCGCGAATCCAAGACGCCCTGGACGTCGTCACGGACCTGATCTCGGTCGTCTCCCTGTCGTACCTCGCCTGGTTTGCTATCTCATACCTCATGGCCTTCGGGGGCGATACCACTCCTTTCCTTGGCCTTCCCAAAGGACTGTTCACATCAGCGATTCCGGTGGGCGCGCTCGGCCTCGCCCTGGTCGTGGTCGTCGACTTATTCCAACGTCTCCGGCGAGAGAACCCATGATCGAAGGGGTTATCGCCCTGGCTGTCCTTGTGTTGGTGGTGATGGCCGGGATGCGCCTGGTCTACGCCATCCTGTTCTCCGTGGCCCTTCACCTGGTCCTCACTGGAGCTTGGCCGTTGAGCCTGCCCCAGCAGATGGTTTCCGGTATGAACGGATGGATCCTCCTCGCATTGCCTCTCTTCGTCTTCGCCGGCGGATTGATGAATGCGAGCGGGCTCTCGGAGCGAATCATCGATCTGGCCCGGGCACTCGTCGGAAGGTTCCCCGGCGGTTTGGCCCAGGTGAACGTGCTCGACAGCATGTTCTTCGGAGGGGTGATCGGGACGTCGGTGGCGGATCTCGCCGGAACCGGCACCATCATCATCCCGGCGATGAAAAAGGACGGCTACCCGGGGCCTTTCGCTGCCGCTCTTACCGCTACTTCTTCTGGAATCGGGCCGCTCATTCCTCCCTCCTCACCGATGATCCTCTACGCCGCGGTTACTGGCACGTCTCTCGGTGCCCTTTTCCTCGCCGGTGTGGTCCCCGGGGTCCTGCTCGGTCTCTCGATGATGGTGATTGTCGCGGTATTGGCCCGACGTCATGGCTGGCAACCCATCATGCGTTTCTCGGGGCGCTTGGTATGGCAGACCGGCAAGGCCGCCTCCTGGGCCTTCGGCGTGCCCGTGATAATCGTCGCTGGCCTCGTTTTCGGAGTGTTTACCCCCACGGAGTCGGGAGCCTTCGCGGTTCTCTATGCCCTGATTGTCGCTCTCTTCATTTACAAGACCGTGTCCCTCAAGGATTTGTATCGGGTGCTCATCGATGCCGCTGCCCTGACCGGAGAGGTCATGCTGATCGTGGGACTTTCGGTGGCGCTTGGTTGGACGATGTCTCGGGCCCGCATCCCCGGGGCCTTGGCAAACATCATCGACAGCGTGGTGCCAGGGGAGAATGCACTACTTCGGATCACGGCCATGGTCGTGCTGGCCATCCTCGCCGGGATGGTCCTCGACCCCCTGATTCCGGTGATCGTCCCGATCATCCTCCCGACCCTTCTCGCCTTCGATGTCGACCTCATCCACTTCGGGATCCTGATGGTGATGACGGTTGTGATCGGTCAGGTCACGCCCCCAGTGGCGATGTCGCTGCTTGTCGCGGGCAAGATCGCAAAGGAGGACTTGTACGACGTGTTCAAGGCCAACGTCCCGTTCTTGTTCGTCATGGTCGTGATGCTCGTGGCCTTGATCGCCATTCCCGAGCTCTCGACCTGGCTTCCGTCAGTGTTCAGGCCGTGAACCGCCTCGACCGTAAAGCACGGGTTTGGGGGCGCCAGGGAATGTGCAGCTGATGGATGCGCGCAGGAGGGTGGGGGTGATCGTCCCGTCGTCCAACACCGTGGTAGAGCTTGACTTCCAGCGAGCCAACCCGGGGACGATTTCGGCTCATTTCGCCCGCGCCTTTCTGGCCGAGACCACGCCGGCGGCGGAACAAATCATGATCGAGAGGCACGTTCCGCAGGCGGCGATCGATCTCAGAAGCGCCAAGGTGGAGATTCTGGCGTTTGCCTGTACCAGCGCTGCGGCGATGCTGGGAGTTGATGGGGAGCGAAAGTTGATCGATCAACTGACGGAGCTGGCCGGTGCGCCGGTGGTAAGCACAAACGAGGCGGTGGCCCGAAGCCTTGAAGCGGCTGATGCTGGCCGGGTGGCGGTGCTCACCGCTTATGTTGACGAGCTCAATCAGGCGATCGCGACGACTTTGCGGCAACGGGGAGTGGAGGTGGGACTCATCGAAGGGATGGGCATCACCGACAATTATCGGATCGCCGAGGTCACACCGGTCGAGATTGTCGAGTTCGCTGAGGATCGGTTGCATCTTCGGAATTTCGACACCCTCTTCATCTCCTGCACCAATTTGCGTGCGATGGAGGCGACGGCCGAGCTTGAGAAGCGCTTCGGTAAACCAGTGGTCACCTCGAATTCGGCCACCATTGCAGCCGTCCTAGTCGCCGCCGGACGATGATCGGCGCAGCGACTCGTGGCTGGTCGGCCTACAAGTATGGGGCCGAGGTCGATCCTCGACCCGCGGTAGCGATTGGCGGCGCATTCAAAGGCGGGCATGATCTGGACATCGCCGCGTCAGCCTGTCCTCGATGAAGCCGGCATCGTTCGAGTATCGGCGGCCCGAGACGGTTGATGAGGCGGTCTTCCTCCTCGCCGAACACGGGAGCGAGGCCAAGGTGCTGGCGGGGGGCCAGAGTCTGGTCCCGATGCTCAACCTGCGACTGGCGCGGCCCAAGGTACTCGTCGAT
The DNA here is from genome assembly GCA_035525055.1 of Acidimicrobiia bacterium. GTDB lineage: Bacteria > Actinomycetota > Acidimicrobiia > Spongiisociales > ZC4RG35 > DATEEG01. The sequence goes on from DATLEZ010000146.1 coordinate 39,281, forward strand.
GTCAATCGCCTTCCATTGCATTCGGTTGAGCTAGGGCATGGGTTGCTCAAAATGGGGGCAACCGTCCGTCAGCACCGGCTCATCGACGAGATTGAGATCGCCAACGCAATCCCCGTCTTATCTCACGCCACCCGATTCGTGGCCCATCCCGCCATCAGGAACCGTGGCACAGTCGGTGGGAGCCTGGCTCACGCCGACCCGGCCGCGGAGCTGGCATTGATCGCCGTTCTTAACGCCGCGACCATGATCGCGGCGTCGGGATCGGGCCAACGCCGAATCGAAGCTGAGCAGTTTTTCCAAGGACCATTCACCACCACCCTCGCTGACGATGAGCTGCTGACCGCCGTGGAGTTTCGGGTTTCGCCGGGAGTATCAAGTTTCGGTTTTGCCGAGGCCGCCGAGCGCAACGGCGATTTTGCACTCGCCGCCGCCGCCATCGAGGTGCGTTGGAGCCAACATGTTGTCTCCGAAGCGCGGGTGGCGGTGGTTGGAGGAGTAGACGTCCCGCGTCGTTTGCCGGCGGTTGAGGAGCTGATGCGAGGAGCGGACGCTGACGCCACCTCCTTGTTGGCGGGAGAGGCGGCGGAGCTGGCGGTGGAAGACCTCGAGTTCGTCGGTGACATTCATGCCAGCGCCGAGCATCGCCGTTCACTGGTCGGTGAACTGGTGTCGAGGACGGTGCTTCAGGCTTTGGCGGGGCATCAACGGTGAAGGTGACATTGAATGTCAACGGGTTGGGTCACACGCTGGAGGTCGAGCCGCGCCGGCTCCTCGCTGACGTCCTTCGTCTCGACCTCGGGCTGGTAGGTACCCACCTTGGGTGCGAGCACGGCGTGTGCGGTGCTTGCACCGTCCTCTATGGCGGAAGGCCGGTGCGCTCGTGTCTGCTGTTCGCAGTGCAATGCGACGATGCAGCGATTCGCACGGTTGAGGGCCTGGTCTCCGAGGAGGGTGAGCTCCATCCCGTTCAGCAGGCCTTCATCACTGCTCACGGGCTGCAGTGCGGCTTCTGTACACCGGGCTTCATCCTGGCGATAGTCGATCTTCTGGAGCGGGAACCCTTCCCCGACGATGAGCGGATTCGGGAAGACCTCTCCGGGAACATCTGTCGCTGCACCGGTTACGTCAACATCGTGGCTGCAGTTCGAGAAGCGAGCCGGTTGATGGGGAGACGAGATGACTGATCGGCCGGGATTGATAGGCGCTCGGGTTGCCAGAGTGGAGGACCGGCGTCTGATCACCGGTCACACCAGCTACATCGACGACCTAATCCGCCCGGGGATGTTGCACATGCGTCTGGTTCGCAGCCCCTTCGCTTCGGCCCGGATAGCGGCCGGCCCCTACTTCGTGGACGGCGGGATAGTCGGCTCGAGTTCGCTTCTCTTCACCGGGGCCGACTTCGAAGGTGGTATCGCCGCCGACACCCGTATTGACGGTTGGCGACCCTCGGCTCAACCTCTGCTTGCACGGGATCGGGTTCGGTACGCGGGGGAGCCTGTGGCCGCCGTTCTCCATCCCGACCCCTACATGGTCGAGGACGTGGCCGAGTCAGTGTCGGTCGAGTACCACCCCGAGGAGGCGGTAGCCTCCATCGAGACGGCACTGGTGGCGGGTGCGCCGCTCGTGCACGAACATTGGGACCGCAACTTGTTCGTGACTCGTCGCGCTCGCTTTGGGGATCTCGATCAAGCTCGGGGCGCCGCCGATGTGACGATCAGACGAGTGTTCCGCAATTCACGTCAAGCCGGGGTCCCGCTGGAGTGCCGCGGGGCTCTCGCCGAGCTCAACGACTCGGGAGGTTTGACCCTCTGGTCATCGACCCAGATGCCGCATCTGGTGCGAACGCTCGTAGCGTCCTACCTCGGCCTCGCCGAGAACATGGTCCGGGTGGTGGCACCCGATGTCGGAGGCGGGTTCGGAGTGAAGGGCCATGTCTTTCCCGAAGAAGTGTTGGTCTCGGCATTGGCGTTGCGAACTGGCCGCCCGATCAAGTGGATCGAGGATCGGCGCGAGCACCTCATCTCCTCGATCCATGCCAGGGAGCACATACACATCGTGGAGGCATACGTCCGCGGCGACGGCCGAGTGCTAGGGGTGAAGGCTCAGCTCCTGGTCGATGCCGGCGCGTACTCGGTCTACCCGTGGACCGCGGGGAGTGACTCCGGCATGGCGGCCAAGGTGCTCCTCGGACCCTATGACATCCCTAGCTACCAGGTCGAAGACCATGCGGTGGCCACCAACAAGTGTCCTCTTGGGACCTACCGGGGCGTTGGCCGGCCTTCGGCTGTGTTCAGCATGGAACGGCTAATGGACGAGATATCCGTCGAGGTGGGGATCGACCCCTTCGAGGTCCGTTATCGCAACGTCGTTCGCCGCTTTCCTCACACCACGGTCAACGGGCTCATCCTTGACTCCGGCTCCTATGTCGAGGCGCTGGACTTGATGAAAGAGCTGCTCACCTCGAACGAGCCAGCCACCGAGGTCGAGGGTTCCCGGCGAGTGGGCGTGGGAATCGCCCTCTACAACGAGCAGACCGCCCACGGCACTCTCGACTTCGAGGTGAGGAAGACTCCGATCGCCGCAGGCTATGAGTCGGCCCAGATGGAAATGGACTCCCAGGGACGTGTGACGATAAGGACCGGACTCCAGTCTCATGGCCAAGGCCTCGAGACCACCCTCGCCCAGGTGGCAGCGTACGAGTTGGAGATTCCCTTGGAGCACGTCAGGGTGGTCCACGGTGACAGCGACGCCCCCTACGCCATGGGCACGTGGGGAAGCCGGGGGGCGACCCTCGGCGGTGGCGCGGTCGCAGTCGCTGCCCGGGCGATCCGATCAAAGTTGTTGGAAATCGCCGCGTTCAATCTCGAGATCTCGGTCGACGACCTCGAGGTCATCGAGGGGTGGGTGGGGGTCAAGGGCTCAGCGGAGCCGAGCCTGGCGATCGCCACCCTGGCCGCCTGGGCAAACCTCAGGCCGTCGAGACTTCCAGATGGGATGTCGCCAGGCCTGGTGGCCCAGGAATCCGTGGACGGTCCGCCGCGGGGTGCGTTCTCCTACGCCTGTCATGGGGCGGTGGTCTCGGTCGACGTGGGCACCGGCAAGGTCCGCGTCGAGCGCTATGTCGTGATCGAGGATTGCGGCACCATGATCAATCCCATGATCGTCGACGGACAGATCCACGGCGGAGTTGCCCAGGGGATCGGCTCGGCCCTGCTGGAGGAGTTCCATTACGACGAGGAAGGCCAGCCGCTCACCGCCACCCTCATGGACTACCTGCTGCCTTCAATGACGGATGTGCCCGCGATCGAAGTGCACCATTTGCTCACTCCCTCCCCCTTTACCGAGTACGGGATGAAGGGGATGGGGGAGGCCGGGGCGATCGGTCCTATGGCCGCCATCGCCAATGCTGTCACCGATGCCATCGGCATCCCGGCGAATCGCACTCCATTGCGCATGACCCGGGTGTGGGACCTGCTCCGGAGCGAGGGCGGCGAGGATCCAATTCTGACCCGTCTCGACGAGTTGAGCCTGGGTGCCTTTTGGGAAACGACTCCGGTGTCACAGCAGTGAAATGTCACTTCCAGATCGTCAATAGGCGATACAGATGTTCTTGACCTGGGTATAGGCCCCGAGCGCCTCCAGACCCTTCTCTCGGCCGAAGCCACTCCCCTTGTAACCACCGAAGGGAAACTCGACGTCGAGGCCAAGGCCGAAGGAGTTGATCCAAACCTGGCCCGTACGCAGACGTTCGGCGGCGGCCATGGCCCGGTCGATGTTCGAGGTGAAGACACCCGCTACCAGCCCGAACTCCGACGCGTTCGCCGTGGTGATCGCCTCATCGTCGCTGTCAAATGGAATCACGGTGAGGACCGGACCGAAGATCTCCTCTCGCGCAACCCGTGCCGTGTTGGAGACACCATCGAGGATCACCGGCGAAACGAACGAGCCGTTGGCCAGAGGACCTTCGCGAGGTACCGCCGCCCCGACCAGAACCCGCTCTGCGTCGGGACGCCCGATCTCCACGTACTCTTCGATCTGGGCCTTGGCGTTCGAGCTTATCACCGGGCCCATGTCGGGGTCGTCGAAGCCGTGGCCGAGAGACATCGCCGTGGCGCTGGCATGGAGGCGGTCGACGACCGTCGTCCGCAGCTTGTCGGCGACGATGAGGCGGGTCCCCGCGTTGCATACCTGACCGGCGTGACAGAACATGCCCTGGCTCACGAGCGGGAGGATGCGGTTGAGGTCGGCATCGTCGAACACGATTTGGGGGCTCTTTCCCCCCAGCTCCATGTTGACGGGGATGGTGTGGGTTGCCGCGGCCGCCATGACCTGTTGGCCGGTGGTCGGCGAACCCGTGAAGGTGATTTGATCGACACCCGGATGGGCCGCCAGCGAGGTGCCCACGACGTTTCCCGGCCCGGTGATCACGTTGATGGTGCCCGCTGGCAGCCCCGCCTCGGTGCAGATCTGCGCCAGCCTCCACGCGGTGATCGGGGTGACGGTGGCCGGTTTGATGATCACCGAGCACCCGGTGGCGAGGGCCGGAGCGACACCACGCACCGCCACCTGCAGCGGATAGTTCCAGGGCACGATGTGGAGACTTACCCCGATTGGCTCCAGCACGGTCCAATCCATCACACCCGGTCCCAGGGGCACCGAAGAGCCCTGATGTTTGTCGCAGAAACCCCCGTAAAACTCGAAGAACCGGGCCGAGCAATCGACCTCCCAGTAGGCGTCGCGCAGCGGCTTTCCCGACTCCTGTACCTCGAGCCGAGCCAGCTGCTCCCGGTTGGCGAGAAGGCCGGCCGCAACTTTGTGCATGATCCGACCCCGGTCCACCGGCCGCATCCGCGACCACTGCCCCGTCTCGAAGGCCTCTCTCGCCGTGGAGACCACAAGCTCCACCTCGGTTTCGCCTCCCACGGCCGCTTCCGCGATCTGCTCGCCGGTCCCCGGGTCGAGGACCGCTGTGGTTCCCTGCGAGGTGTCTGCCAGATCCTCGCCTCCAATGAAAAGGGGTATCTTCATGACATCACCTTCTGGTTCATTCACCGGGCTGGACCTCGCTAATATATTACGTCGGGACTGCGGAGCTGATGTGAACCTTCAACTCGAGGACAAGGTCGTGCTCATCACCGCGGCGAGCCGGGGTCTCGGCAAGGCGTGTGCCCAAACCTTTGGCGGCGAAGGCGCCCGAGTGGCGATCGCGGCTCGTGACGAGCAGGCCTTGGAGGCGGCGGCCGAAGAGATCGAGGCCTTGGGCGGTAAGGCGCTTCCGCTCCGGCTGGATCTCACGGACCCCGACTCGATCGAGGACGTCGTCGCCAAGGTGGTGGCGCACTGGGGTGGGATCGACGTGCTGGTCGCCAACTCCCCGGGGCCCGGCGCCGGCCCCTTCATCGAAATCTCGGATTCGGCTTGGAAGTCAGCGTTGGATGTCAACTTGATGGCGATGGTTCGCCTGGCGCGTGCCGCCTCCCGGACCATGATTGAAGGCGGCGGGGGCCGCATCGTATTCATCGGGACGGTCGGAGTTCTCATAGTTCAACCGTCGATGGTCCTGTCCGACGCCTCCCGCCTCGCCCTCTACGGCGTGACCAAGTCGATGGCACTCGAACTCGCCGAGCATGAAATCCTGGTGAACATGGTATGTCCGGGTCCGATCGCCACCGAGCGGATGGAGGACCTGATTCGCCACACCATGTCCGCGAGGGAGATCACCCGGGCGGAGGCGGAAGCTATCTGGCTTGCCGAAGTCCCGCTCGGTCGAATGGGTCGCCCTGAGGACGTGGGTTCGGTTGTTGCTCTCCTGTCCTCCCCGGCATGCTCTTACATCACGGGCGCTGCCATCCCAATCGACGGGGGCAAAGCGCGTGGTTTCTAAACCCAAGGTGCTTGCCAAAGCTCCGGCTGTTTGGGAGGGTGGTCGTCTCCTCACCGAGGCTCTCGCCGGCAGAGGTGTCGAGTTCATCTTTTCGGTGTCGGGTGGCCCCATCAACTCGATCTACCACGGTGCCGTAGCCTCGGGCATCCGAGTGATCCACACTCGTCATGAGGCGGCCGCTGGCTTCATGGCCGAGGCCATCTCTCGGTTAGGGCAAAGCATCGGCGTTTGTGCGGTCACCCTCGGGCCGGGCGTAACCAACACCCTCACACCGGCGTTAACCGCTCAACGCGCGTCGACCCCGGTGCTGTTCCTGGGCGGGCAAGCCGCGGCGGGATCCCTATGGAGGGAGCCGGGCATGGCAACGGACTCCATCGCTTTGATGTCGCCCTTGACCAAATGGGCGGCGCGAATCCCCGCGGCCTCCCAGATCCCGACCTTCGTCGATCGGGCGTTCGCGGCTATGTCCCATGGGAGACCTGGCCCGGTCTTTCTGGAGGTGCCGGTGGACGTTCTCTCCCAGACCGTGACCCCGGTGGCTCCTCCTATTTCGATCCCATCTCCGCTCCCTCCCGATGCTCCGAATCTGGCTGTCGCTCTTGAGCTGCTCGCCCGATCGAGGCGGGTGGTCGCCCTCGTCGGCGATGAGGCTTATCGGGGGAATGCCCGGGAGCCGCTTCTGCAGTTGGTGGAGCAGATGTCAATTCCGTTCACTCAGCTGCGGCTGGCCCGGGGCCTCCTCCCGGAGTCCCATCCCTTGTGTCTTGGCCCGGGTTACGTTCCGGCCAACCCGGCGCTGAGGAGAGCTTTGGCTGAGGCCGACTTAGTGCTTCTCCTTGGCCACGAGTTCGAGTTCGATCTCGACTACGGAGACGGCCTCGGCCCCGACACCCGTGTCCTGCAGGTACATCCCGCCATCGACCGCCTGCATGTGAACCGGGTCGCCGATGTGGCCGTGAACTCGCCGGTCGCCGCGGCAGTGCAGGGCATGCTGGCAGTGCAGCCGGTTGGGCTCGACCGGGAATGGACGCTTGACATTTGCGACGAGTGGCGGCGAACCTGGCAGCAGACCCGGGTCGATGCCTGTGCTGACCAGGCGCCGCTGCACCCGATCAGAGCCATCGCCGAAGTAACCGAAGAGGCGGGGGGTGACGCCATCTATGTGACCTCTCACGGGAATGTCGACTTCTGGGCCGATGCCGATATCCGCGTGAGCCGTCCGGGGTCTTACCTACGAGCCGGCCAATCGGGATCACTGGGAGCCGAGTTGCCTTACGGAGTCGCTGCCTCACTTGTCCATCCCGACCGCACGGTGATCGTCTTCGTCGGTGACGGGGGCGTGGGTTATCACGTCGCCGAGCTCGACACAGCGGCCCGCTATGGGGCTCATCCGCTGGTCGTTGTGCTCGACGACCAGAAGTGGGGGGCGATAGCTCTACCCCAGCGACGGCAATACGGATCCGAGGTGGAGATGGGTCTTCCCAGTCGAGACTGGCCGGCAGTGGCCGTAGGACTGGGAGCCGTTGGATTCCACGCCGAAAAGCCCGGGGAGGTTGCGGCTGCGGTGCGAGAGGCGATCGAGTCCGGTTCACCGGCCCTGATAAGGGTTCCGGTGCAATCGGTG
>DATLEZ010000147.1:0-47110 GCA_035525055.1 Acidimicrobiia bacterium
ATGGACGAAGGACTCCGTTTCGCTATCCGGGAAGGTGGACGTACCGTCGGAGCCGGCCGGGTAATCAAAATCAACAAATGATCAAGAAGCGTCCTACGTCATACGTTCTACGTCATACGTTCAGAACGTAAAACGTAAAACGAAACGAGCGAAGCGAGTTAACCAATGGCATCTGACAAACGACCTCCCCTCACCCTCGCGTGCGAGGAGTGCAAGCGTCGCAACTATGTGACCACCAAGAGCAAGGCCAATACCCGCGAGCGATTGGAACTCGCCAAGTATTGCCGTTGGTGCCGAAAGCACACCAAGCATCGAGAGACCCGATAACCGGGCCCTCCCGCCTGATGGAGGCGCCAGATGGAGGCGATTGAAGGCAAGAGGTACGGGCCGTACCCGCTCCGGGTATGCGCTGAGAACGTAGCGGACTTCGTCACTGCCACTTCCGACGATTCCGCTCGCTGGACCGGGTTCGCCCCACCGGGTTGGGCAGCCGCGGTTCTGTTCGTTGTTGCTCCGGTTCTCTTGACCGATCCGGATCTCGGAGATGCCGGAACGTCCGTCATCCACGGTGAGCAACGATTCGAGTGGGCCCGCCCGCTGCCGATCGAGACGGATCTGACCGTCACGGGTGTTGTTCCCAAGGTTCGAGAACGAGGCGGCGTTTTCTTCACAACCTTCGAGTTCGAAGCGAACGACCAGGCGGGGCCGGTGGTGAAAGGGACGTCGGTCTTTCTGATGTCGGGGTCGGCGTCACCAGCTTCGGCCAGCGAAGCGGAGAATTCGCCGTCGCCGAGTGTCCGTGGCGCCAACGATGTCCTTCCCGGTCGTCAGTCCAGTAATAGCGGAGGCCACGGTGCCTTTCCGCTTTTTCCGTCATTGCGGCGGTCCGCCTCCCGGTCGGACTTGTTGCGATACGCGGGCGCAACCAGGGACTGGAATCCGATCCACTGGGATCATGATTCGGCCGTTGCTGCTGGACTCCCAACCATGGTTGTACATGGCCTGCTCCAGGCCGCCTGGCTCCTAAGCGCCGCCAGTGTTCTATCCGACCAAACCGCGCCGATCGCCGACGCCCGTTTTCGCTTCAGGTCTCCGATGATTGCCGGTTCCGAGGGAGCGATCACGGGTGATGTGATCGGGACGGAGGCCTCGGCCCGACTCGCTGTTGGCGACCGTGAGATCGTTTCTGCCACCATGACGCTTCGGTAACTCCATGAGCAGCTCGAGTGTCGAACTACCAGATGATTCGGAACTGGTCGCGTTGGCCCGCCAGGGCGATCGCTCGGCGTTCGCTGAACTGCTCGAGCGACATGGCCGCGAGGTCTACCGCCTGGCGTTTCGCCTTACCCATGATCACGAGCTCGCCTCCGATGTCGCCCAGGAGACCTGGATTCGGGTATGGAGGGGGCTGTCGTCGTTCCGGGGCGATGCGGCGTTTTCAACCTGGTTGTACAGAATCGCAGTCAATACCGCCTCCACCGCCCGCCGTCGTCATGCCCGTCACCAGCAGACAGCTCTTGCCGATGTCGTCGAGCCCGAAGATCACAGCAACCCCCAACCCGAGGGCAGAGTCGATCAACTGGAGCTCAGGAACCGGCTGGGCCAGGCCCTCAGCCAGCTTCCACCGGGGTTGCGAACGGTGGTTGTGATGAAGGATGTGTACGGGTGGTCGCACTCCGAGATCAGCTCCGCACTTGACATCTCTATCACGGCCGCGAAGGTTCGCCTTCATCGGGCCCACCAGCGACTGCAACGCTATCTCCACGAGGAGTCGGGATGATTCGCTGTGTCGTCTATAGAAACCTCCTCACCGCGGTTGTCCTGGCAGGCGACGAACCTGGTTGGCCCCTTGGTTCTCACACTGGCAAGTGCATCAGATGCCAGGCCCATGTGGCTTCACTGCGGGCGACCCGGCGGCGCCTCGCCGAACTTGGCAACGAGCGGATTACGGCACCGGTCGGTTTTGAGAGCCAGGTAATGGACAGCCTGGAGCACCTGGCCGAATCGCCGGTGCAAAATGGCCGCTGGGTCAGGGCGGCGGGAGCCAGCATGGCCGCGGCTCTGCTGGCCGCCGTTTGGATGCGGCGGCGGGCCCTGGCCAGAACCTGATCAGACTTGGCCAAAACGTTGCCTGACACCCGGGGAGGCACCCGGGTCTAGAATTGGTGCCACAGGACAGTGTGAATTTGGGCAATGATTTGGCGGTTTCCCACAGGAGGGCGGGCCTCGTATACTTCTAATCCCGCCCTGACCCCATAGGGGTGTAGCTCTAATTGGTCAGAGCGCCGGTCTCCAAAACCGGAGGTTGTGGGTTCGAGTCCCCCCACCCCTGCCTAGGCGTGTTCGAAAACTGGAAATAGGGAAGAAGAATGAACCGAGAAATGCGCAGGCTCATGGAGCGCGAAGAGCGGCTCCAAAAGCGCGACCAGGGCAAAGGCGGCTCTGGCAAAGGGCCGCGCGCACCTCGGCCCGGGGGCCCCGGAAATGGCGGGGGACCCGGCGGGCCCGTCGTAGAACGCAAGCCGATCTGGGTTCGACTCGGAAACTTCCTTCATGAGGTCCGCCAGGAGTTGAAGAAGGTCTCGTGGCCCAGCCGTGAGCAGATGGTCGCCTTCACGGCCATCACCCTGGTTGTGACCAGCGCGTTGACGCTGATCATCTTCGGCCTCGACGTCGCAATGAAGGAAGCCGTCATCACTCTGTTGCAGCCATGACCACCGATTCGATTCAGCCAGTCGAAGAGCTCGAGGAACCGGCCGAAGCTCCAATCAGCCCTTTTGACCTGCCCGGAGACTGGTACGTCATCCACTCCTACTCCGGCTACGAGAACAAGGTAAAGGTCAATCTCGAGACCCGGATCCGGTCGATGCACATGGAGAACCGGATCTTCGAAGTCCACATCCCGCTCGAGGACGTTGTCGAGATCAAGAACGGCAAGAAGGTCACCGTTGCCCGCAAGGTGTTCCCCGGGTACATCCTGGTGCGGATGCACCTTGACGACGATTCCTGGTATGCGGTCCGGAACACTCCCGGTGTCACCGGATTCGTCGGCGGCAACAACAAGCCGACCTCGCTTTCCCGCCGCGAGGTCGAGCGCTTCCTCGGAGTGCAGAAGGAAGAGGAGAAGGTCAAGCCCCGGTTCAAGCCGGCCTGGGAGGTGGGCGAGACCGTGCGAGTGGTTTCGGGGCCCTTTGCAGACTTCAACGGCGTTATCGAGGCGATCAACCTCGACCAGTCGAAGGTCACCGTCCTCGTCAACATTTTTGGCCGCGATACACCGGTCGAACTCGGTTTCGACGACATTCAAAAAAACTAGGCGGCAGGCGGAAGTCGGAAGACGGAAGCCAGCAAGAAACCAGGAAAAACAATGGGAAGAAAACGACTCGTCACAACGCTCAAGCTGCAGCTGCCGGCCGGCCAGGCAACGCCCGCCCCTCCCGTCGGAACGGTGCTGGGCCCACATGGGATCAACCTCATGGAGTTCGTCAAGGCTTACAACGACGCCACTTCTTCGCAGCGGGGCATGATCCTCCCGGCCGAGGTTTCGATCTACGAAGACCGCACCTTTACCTTCGTCATCAAGACTCCGCCGGCCCCGTCGCTCCTTCGCCAGGCAGCCCGGGTCGAGAAGGGATCTGCCGAGCCCCACAAGGTCAAAGTGGGATCGGTGACCAAGGCCCAGGTCAAGGAGATCGCTCAGATCAAGATGCCGGACCTGAATGCCAACGACATCGAGGCAGCGATGAAGACGGTCGAAGGCACGGCCCGATCAATGGGAATCAAAGTCGAGGGCTAACAACCCTTGGCGGGTCGGAAGTCGGAAGTCGGAAGCAAGAAGTGGGAGATCGGTGAACCCGATCGCCTGAACCACAAGGAGAGAACATGCCAACACATGGCAAGAAGTACGAAGAGTCGGCCAGCCGATTCGACAAGCTGACTCCATACCCCGCTGCTGATGCGGTGGAGTTGGTCAAGAACATGGCATCAGCCAAGTTCGACGAGACGGTTGAAGCTGCGTTTCAGCTCGGGATCGATCCCCGCAAGGCCGACCAACTGGTGCGCGGCACAGTCGCACTTCCCCACGGGACCGGAAAGCAGATTCGTGTTGCTGTCTTCGCCCCGGCCGACAAGGTCAAGGAAGCCCAGGACGCCGGTGCCGACCTCGTAGGTGGCAAAGAATTGGTCGCCGAGCTGGCCGCGGGCCGTGAGCTCGATTTCGATCTCGCGATCGCTACACCCGACATGATGGCTGAGGTGGGCAAGCTTGGTCGCATCCTCGGCCCGCGTGGCCTGATGCCGAACCCCAAGGCAGGGACCGTCACCCCCGAAGTCGGCAAGGCTGTCGGTGAGTTCAAGGCAGGTCGGATCGAGTACCGCAACGACCGGTTCGGCAACGTCCATGTCCCGGTGGGAAAGGCTTCGTTCACCAGCGAGCAGTTGGTCGCCAACCTTGCTGCCCTCACCGCCGAGATCATGAGGGTCAAACCTTCGTCGGCCAAGGGACGCTACATGAGACAGCTTGTCATCTCCTCGACGATGGGCCCGGGCGTGAAGGTCGATGTTGGCAAAGTAGAGGATCTGACGGCGTTAGCCCGCTAGTCGTCAACCGGGATGCCCCTTTTCACGGTTTTGGCGCGGGCGATCGACCCCAGGGGAGCAGGACTCCGCGCCAAAACATGAAAGGCCCCGGGTGGGGCCTTTCATCTCAGAGTTAGGGGGGTGCCGGGTTTCCAGGGTCACCGTTGAGGCATCGGTTTGCCAGGTCCACCGTCGTACGGAGCGCCCGTCTTCCATTGCTCTCACCGCAGGGTAGGGGCTGCGGCTTCAAAGGGGCCCTCCGCTGCCTTCACAGCGGTCACCAGGGTCGGCGGGGCGGTCAGAAAACCCGCCTGTGCACTCCGGCGACCCCCCTGTTCTCAAAAAGCCTTCAACCGACATGTGGAGTGTGGCACCTTCCGCGCTCCGATGTCCAGGTAAAAATTGCCATGCATTTTCGCGAATCCAGACGCCGGCCGGCGAAACCTGATCCAAGCAAATCGCGGTCGACGGCCCTCGGGAAGAATCAACGAAGGAAACCAAGCCCTTCACCAAATTTGGTCACTCACGCCCTCCCGAAGGGAAAATGGTCATACACAACCAAGTACCGGGACTCACTGACCGAATTTGCCGAGACGCGGCACCCAATGACCGAATTTGGGGCCGAGTAGACGTCAGGTGACGCATTCTCCCTTCGCTGACTCTTCCCGAAGGGCTCGAGGCGCCTCACCAATGATGAAGCCCTGCTGTCGTGATGAGTGGGCCCCGTCTTCCGTCATCCGACTTCCGTCTTCCGTCTTCCGTCTTCCGTCTGTTATCTTTCAAGCCAACAACCCATTTCGGCCCGAGACCGTTGGTTGCCCTCTTTGGGGGGCATAAACCCAGCGCAGGTCGCTCCTTCAAGAGCCCTGAGGTCTTTGGCCGTGGGGCTTTCTACATGTAAGGAGGAGCAGATGCCGAGACCTGAGAAGGTCCAGGCAGTTGCCGACATCAAGAACTGGTTAGAGGGGGCCCAGGCTGTCTATCTGACCGAGTACCGGGGCCTGACCGTCAAGCAACTTGCCGCTTTGCGGCGCAACCTGGCCAAGACCGGCGCTCACTACCGCGTGGTCAAGATGACGCTGGCACGCCGGGCTGTCGATGAATTGGGCCTCGACATCCTCGACGAGCAACTCACCGGGCCGACCGCGCTGACGTTCGCCGACAGTGATGTGGTGGCAACCGCCAAGGTTCTGAAGGACTTCGCCAAGGAATCCGATCGATTGGTTCTCAAAGGCGGATTGCTCGGACGGGTAATCCTCGGCCCTGAGCAGATCAGTCGCCTGGCGGACATCGAGCCGCGCGAGGTGCTGCTGGCCAAGATCGCCGGAGCCGGCAAGGCCCCGATGGCTAAGGCGGCGGGGCTATTCAGCTCCTTCACCCGCAACGCTGCCTCGATGTTCGGACAACTCCTGGAAAAGAAAACTGCCGCTTGAGCTCTCAAGCCTGATAAGACAAGAAGAGGAAAAGATATGGCAAAGATGACAACTCCCGACCTGCTCGAGCTCTTCGAGCAGATGACTGTTCTCGAACTGAAGGAATTCCTCGACGCATTCGAGGAGCGCTTCGACGTGACCGCCGCCGCTCCGATGGCGATGGCGGCCGCCGGTGGTGGCGCCGCCGCAGCCCCGGTCGAGGAGGAAAAGGACGAGTTCACCGTGATGCTGACCGGTGCCGGCGCCCAGAAGATCCAGGTGATCAAGGAAGTCCGCTCGCTGACTTCGCTCGGTTTGAAGGAAGCCAAAGATCTCGTAGACGGCGCCCCTAAGGCCGTCCTGGAGGGCGTCGACAAGGCTGCCGCCGAGAAGGCCAAGGCCCAGCTCGAAGCAGTGGGCGCCTCGGTCGAACTGACGTAGCTACAAGTCACGATTCAGGAGTCCGTGCAATTCGGGAGCGGCCCGGGCCTCGGTGGGTCATCATGATGCCGGAGCTGACAACGATGATGCCGGCGATCTCGGCTGGACCCAGCGGTTCCGCCAGGAACAGCCAGGCTAAGAGGGCGATCTGAATAATCATCGTGTTGTTCAGAGCTGCTGATTCGGTTGCTTCCAGCCGGGCCAGGCTCCAGTTCCACAACGGAGAGGCGAGGGCGGTATTGACCACCGCCAGCCACAAAATGACGACCCAGCCACCGGGCTTGGGCATCGTGATGCCGCCCTCCAAGGCAAGAGCTGCAATCGCCAGGGCACCAGCGCCGATGCTCATTGAGACTGCAGTAACGAGATAGGCGGTCAATGTGCCGGCCCGGTTGATCGTCCTGCCCAGGAGGGCCGACGCCGAATTGGCGCCAAGAGCGATGAGGGCCGCAATCATGCCCACCCGGGTGGCACCGAGATCGCCGGCTGAATAGAGCGCGGCTCCGATTGCGATCAACCCGGTCCCCAACAGCTGCCGGCGGCCGGGCCTCTCCCCGATCATGGCGATCGACGTCATTCCGACGACCAGGGGCGTTATCGACAGCACAAGCTGGTGGTTGCGGCCGGCTGGGCTCCGATCGCCACGAACTGGGCGCCCTGGGTCACCCCGTAGAAGACAATGCCGAGGGTCAGAAGGTGGTAGAGATCCCATCGGGTGAGTGATCGGTATTGCTCCCGCCTGGATCTGGTCAGGACACCGGTCGCCAAGACCAGCGCTGCTGTCCCATATCGGAGAGCAGCAAACCCGAACGGGGCCAGATCGTGGTCCCGCATGCCGAAGCGAATCAAAACCCACGACGAACTCCAAAGAAGCGTTACCAGCAACGCCGTCACTACCGCCCGACGGTGTATCCGGCTTTGGGCGATGGTCAATCTGACGGGGACCTATCCCTCCAGGAACATTGCCACGGCTTCGGTCTCCCGCTGTCTGAGCAGTACGTTGGCCCGAAGTCGTTCGAGGCTCTGGGCCACCGACTTGGCGGCGTGAGGCAGCCTGGTCTCGGCGAGGAACGCCTCAACCTCTGCTGCCACCTCCGGTCGCGACAAGGCGGGGATTGCCTCGACCATCCGCCTCTGAGTCATCGTCGGCAGCTTGATGAAGGCCTCCCAGTCGCGCCGAACCTGTTGCCAGGCCAGGTGACCGTTGCGACGGTTGCCAAAAGTGGCGCCGATCACCCAGGCCGAGTCCTGTGTGCGGATTCGGCCGTCGAGGCTGGCTTCGACGGTTTCGACGATCAGATCCGGCTCATCGAATGCCGAGAGCGCGAGCAGCCAGCGTTGTTGCTCGTGGGGCACGCTGGTGGTCTTGTATTGGTCGAAGAAGCGCCGGTACTCGGTCTCGCTGCCGTTGGCGGCAGTGACGAACAGGGAGGCGCGGGCAATCTCAGGGTCGATCGAGCGAGGATCTTCGATGATGAGCTCGACCAGCTTGCGAGACCTTGCGATGACATCGGGGTCATCTGCCAGGCGGCCTAGAGCACCGATCAGTTGCCCCCGCAGCCTACGGGTGAGGTCGCTTTCGGCCGTCAGAGGATCCCAGCCGAGCCGGGAGAACGCCGGTCCGATCAACTCGCTCACCCAGTTGGCGAATGGCTGGCGATGATCGTCCCCGACCAGGTGGTGGCCGATGGCAGCCACCCCTCCGAGCACCGCGCCCCAAATGGCCGGCTCGGTTTCGTCGCGGTAGGCCGACGCCAGCCTGAGATAGTCGGCGGCCGACTGCTGTCCCGATTCGACGAACGCCCAGGTGTCATCGATCAGGATGTAGCGCTCGAGGTCATCCAGGGCTCCAAGCTTGTCGACGAGGGCCGAGAACAACCCGCCCTCGTACCGCACTCGGTAGAACCCGTGACCGCCGGCGTTGACGATGACTCCGTTGGCGGATTCGAAGGGACGGGTTGCTTCAGGATCCTTGAGGATGAACTTCTCGGTCGCGGCGCTGTTGCCGAGCTGTCTGGTCTGGACCGGTACCTGCCACAAGGTCTGGTCCGACTCGTCAGGAATCGTCAGATATCGTCGCTGGGATATCTTGATGCCGTTTCCGGCGGGAACTACCTCGAGCTGGGGGAAGCCCCGTTGGAGAATCCATGTGTCCATGATCTCTCCGACTGGCTGACCCGAGGCGCTGTTGAGACCGGCCCACAGATCTGCGGTGACTGTGTTGCCGTAGGCGTGCCCGCGCAGGTAGTTGCCGACTCCCTGGCGGAAAGCCTCCTCGCCAATGAACTGCTCGATCATGCGGAGCAGCGACGAGCCTTTCCCGTAGGTAAGGGCATCGAACATTTCGTTTGCCTCGGAAGGCGACTCAACCTCGAATTCGACCGGTCGGGTTGACTCGAGGGAGTCGACTCCGAAGGCCCAGGGTCGTTCGATTGCGGCGAACGCGAGCCACCGCTTCCACTCTGGTCGCATGGCGTCGGTGGACTTGAACTCCATGAACGAGGCAAATGCTTCGTTGAGCCAGATCCCGTCCCACCACCGCATCGTCACCAGGTCGCCGAACCACATGTGGGCCAGCTCATGGCCGATCACATCGAGGACCCTTACGAGCTCCGACTGGCTCGCCGTCTCAGGGTCGACCAGGAGAGCCGTTTCCCGGTAGGTGATGCATCCGAGGTTCTCCATTGCCCCGAACGCGAAATCGGGAATGGCAACGTGATCGATCTTGAGCCCCGGGTACGGGATTTCGTAGTAGTCACGTAGATAGCGGAAGGCGAAGACCGCACAATCCATGGCGAACTGGGACAGGCCGAGCTTCCCTCTCGGAGTGATGACCCGCACCGGCACTCCGTCGACGTCGACGGGCTCGGTCGCCTCGAACGGGCCGACCGCAAACGCCACCAGATAGGTGGACATCACCATGGTGTCGGCAAAACGCACGGCCACCTTGCCCTCACCGGCTGGCTCCCGGGCGACCTCAGGGCCGTTGGAGACCGTGAACAGATCTTCGGGGATGACCAGGGTTATCGAGAACACCGCCTTGAAGTCGGGTTCATCCCAGCTAGGAAACGCCCGGCGGGCGTCGGTGGCCTCGAATTGGGTGGTGGCGATGGCCTGTTCCACCCCGTCGACGTCGGTGAAGGTGGATCGGTAGAACCCGACCAACTGATCGTTGAGGATTCCGGTGAACTCGATGTCGAGGACCCAGGCCCCTGAGGTGGCCTCGCTGTCGAGGCTGATGCGTGCGCGCTGATCTTCCTCGAGCAACTTGACCGAGCCCCGGAGGGCGACGGCCCCGTTGCGCAGCACGGCCGACTGAATGACCAGTTCGTGGCAGTTGAGAAGGATCTCGGACACCCGCTCGACGACGTCGACCTGGATGCTCTCGCGGCCCACAAAAGTGGCGGCGGACAGATCCGGCTCAAGACGGATCTCGTAGCGATTGGGAACGACCGATCGCGGCAGTCGATACGGGTTGGCAGTGGTCAGAAAATCCCCTTTTGAGTCGAAGTTTATGGATGCTAGAGCAGCCGAAGGCCCAATTCTCAAGCCTCAAGCGTTAAATCGATTCGGGCTTGTGGCTTTTGGCTTGTTGCTCCACCTCACCACTCTGAGTGAAAGGTCTCTCCGCGCGGGTGGCCGACCCGTTCGTAGGTGTGGGCACCGAAAAGGTCCCGCTGGGCCTGGATAAGGTTGGCCGGGAGGCGCTCGGAGCGGTAGCTGTCGTAGAAGGCGAGGGCGCTCGAATATGCCGGGACCGGGGTCCCGGCTACGACTGCTCGAGCGACGGTTCTCCGCCACCCTTCCTGGGAATCAGAGAGGCCGGTTGCCAGCCGGGGGTCGAGCATCAGGTTGGCTAGCCCGGGATCGTTGCGAAACGCAGCCGTGATCGGATCCAGCAGTGCCGCCCGGATGATGCACCCTGCTCGCCAGAGGGGAGCGATCGCCGCCATATCGAGCTTCCACCCTCGTTCTTGCGAAGCGGCCCGGAGGAGCATGAATCCCTGGGCGTAGGAAACGATCTTCGAACCGTAAAGAGCGTCGGCTATGTCGGACTCGTCGGCCGCGGCCCGCTCACGTCTGCCTTCAGCGGAGTATGGACCGGTCAGCACTCTGGCCGCTGCCACTCGTTCGTCCTTCAGGGAGGACACGATCCGGGCGAACACTGCCTCGGAGATGAGCGTCAGCGGCTGACCGAGTTCGAGGGCGCTCTCGACCGTCCAGCGCCCGGTGCCCTTCTGAGCGGCGGCGTCGAGAACGTGGTCGACAAGCGGTTGTCCGTCGTCGTCTCGCCGCCTCAGGATCTGGCCTGTGATCTCGATCAGGTAGGACTCCAGCCTGCCCGAGTTGTAGCGGTCGAAAGTATCGGCCATATCGTCGGCTGACATCGCCGATGCCCGCATGAGGTCGTAGGCCTCGGCAATCACCTGCATGTCCCCGTACTCGATGCCGTTGTGGACCATCTTGACGAAATGACCGGATCCTCCCGGCCCGATCCAGTCGCAGCATGGACTTCCATCCGGAGCCTTGGCGGCGATCGCCTGGAGCATCTCCCGAATCGCCGGCCACGCCACCGCGCTGCCTCCGGGCATGATCGAAGGGCCGTGCCGGGCTCCTTCCTCACCGCCCGAGATCCCGGCGCCGACCAGATGGATCCCGGCCGCCCCGGCGCGATCGATCCTGCGCTCGGTGTCCTTCCAAAAGCTATTGCCGCCGTCGATGACGATGTCGCCGGGTTCCAAGATCTCGAGCAGGGTGGTGATCGTGTCGTCGACCGCCGGGCCGGCCTTGACCATGAGGAGGATCCGGCGCGGCCGGGTCAGGCGCTCGGCGAGCTGGGCAAGATCGGCCGCGGCGATCATCGTCGAACCGGGCTGATCCTGCACGAACCGCTCGGTTACGGCGGTTGTGCGATTGCTGACCGCCACCCGGTAGCCGCGGTCGACCAGGTTGAGGGCCAGGTTCTGACCCATCACTGCCAGACCTACTACACCTACGTCTGCCAGATCGTTCGATTGAGGCACCGGTTGGAGCCTAACCCTGGGTCGATGAGGGATATTCTCGCCCGATGGCAAGCAGTCGTGAGCCGGGCAATCGTCCCAGCAAGAACGGGTCAGGCGAGAGTCAGCCGGTCGATATGCCAGCAGGGATACTCGGAATCGACATCGGCGGTTCCGGAATCAAAGGCAACCTCGTTGATCCCTCCTCCGGTGCCCTCATGGCAGAGAGGTTCAAGGTCGAGACTCCGCAACCTTCCATCCCTGAGACCGTAGCCTCGGTGGTGGCCAAGGTCGTCGAGCATTTCGAGTACGTCGGCCCGGTGGGATGCACCTTTCCGGCGATCGTCAAAGGCGGTGTGACCCTAAGCGCCGCCAATGTCGACAAGGCATGGATCGGATGCCACGCTGCCGAGTTGTTCTCCGAAACCACAGGACGCCTCGTCGTCGTGGTCAATGACGCCGACGCGGCCGGCATAGCCGAGATGGCGGTGGGTGCCGGCCGGGATCGGGCCGGGGTGACGTTGCTCCTGACCTTCGGGACGGGGATCGGGTCGGCAATGTTCCACGACCGGGTTCTCATCCCCAACACCGAGCTCGGACATATCGAGTTCGAGGGTCACGAATCCGTCGAGGACTGGGCCGCCGCCAAGGTGAAGGACGACGAGAACTTGTCTTGGAAGGCCTGGGCCGGTCGGGTCAATCAACTACTTGACCACCTCTCCCGGATCCTTTCGCCGGATCTGTTCATCCTCGGAGGAGGAGTGTCCCGGCGCTGGGACAAGTGGGGCGAGTATCTAAAGGCACAGGTTGAGACAGTTCCGGCGGCTCTGCGCAACGAGGCCGGGATCGTTGGGGCGGCGTTGCTGGCTGCCAGCCAGATCGGGCTCAACCCGGGTGCCGCGCCCGGTCGAGGGCCGCAGTTATCTCCCCCCCGATGACGGGTCTTGGGGTCGATGCAGTGTTTAAGCCAACGGTTGCCCGATCGGAGACCCGGGCGTTCGTTGTTCCCTGGTCAATACCAGCGGCGCCGCCGACGCTGTTGAAGGTGGCGGTTACGGCTTGGACGGCGGTCAAAGAGACGGAGCACGATCCGGTGCCGGTGCAGGCTCGCGACCAGCCGGCGAAGGTGGAACCGGATGCGGAGGTCGCGGTGAGATTGACCAGGGTGCCACTGGGGTACCCGGTGCCGCACTAAACCGTCGCCGCCTGAGCCGAAGATGCCGGCACCCACGCGAACAGGAGAACGAGAACCGTCACAAGTCTTAAGCGTGTTTTGTTTCCCACCCCGAAGTAGCTTGCCCACTCGATGGCAACTTAAGCGGCGCCGGACAAAGGCAAAGGAGTCCTTAGATCCCCTTCGCACAGAACTTCGGCAACCTGGCGCGGGACAGTCGGACCTCGAGGACAGGGCCGGATTCCTCATGCTTGTCGGCCGCCACCTCAGCCCCGGGGCGGTCTAGCCCGGTTCGGTCGGGTCCGGCGCCAGCGCCCGATGGAGGAACGCCGCCATCTGTCCCCGGGTGACCGGTGCTTGCGGGCAGAACAACGACGGGCCACATCCCAGGGTTATCCCGGAAAAGGCGAGGGCATTGATATCTGACTGGTGGGGCGATTCCTCGTCGTCGCTGAATAGGTCAGGACCGATGGGAAGCAGGAGCGCTCTGGTCAGGAAGCTCGCCATCTGACCGCGGGTGACCGCGTCGTCAGGGCAAAAGTGATCCGCGGAGCATCCGAACGTGATGCTCTGGGCTACCAGCGCATCGATGTCGGCTGCGTGGACCGACCCGGCGATGTCGGTGAAGGGACCGGAAGGCGCCGCGGGCAACCCGAGAGCTCGGACCAGGAACGAAGCCATCTGACCGCGGGTGACGGGGTCGTCGGGACAAAAGAGCACCTCATCGCACCCTTCCGTAATTCCTTGTTCGGCCAGCCAGGTGATGTCGGCGGCGAAGGGGTGCGTCGGGGGCACGTCCTCGAACTCGGGTACTGCAACGATGCCGCCAACCTCTACGCCGCCTCCGCCTCCACCTCCGCCACCGCCGCCACCGCCACCGGGAACTGCGGCGTAGGTCGCGGTGAGTGTTAGATCGGCAACGAGGACGGTGATTGTGTGGCTCTGGGGTTGGCCGTTGCTCCACGACATGAAGTTGTATGTGACGCCAGCCAGCGATTGGGTGGGTGCGTTGAGGCTGAGGCTGCCGCCTTCGATGGCGGTGATGTTGTGGGGGGCTGGGAAGGATTCGAGGCCTTCGACGCCTGCCTCGACTTGGAGGCCTGCTGGTGACGATGCGATGGTGATGACGGTGGTTTTGGGTTGGAGGTCGATGCTGTCGGTGTCGGTCAGGCCGCCGGGGTCGGTGGCGGTGAGTCGGATGGTCAGAAAGCTGGGGTAGGGGTGGTCGGGTGCCGTGAAGGACCCGGCGGTCGAGCCGCTGACGGTCTGGATGACATGCTCGTGGCACGATCCGGCCTCTTCGCAATGGTTCATCACGATTTCCCACGTCAAGGCAGAAGGTGGAAGGGCTCCGCCTTCGGGGTCGGAGCCACTCCCGTTGAAGTTGATTGTGTCTCCGACCGCCCAGGTCATGGAGGAATTGGGGGAGGTGATGGTGGCTGTTGGTCCCTGGTTGGTGACGGGGTTGACCACGACCGTGTCCGTGTCCGAGTTGCCGAAAGGATCCGAGACCAGGACGCCGACGGTGACTTGCCCGGGGCTGGTGTAGGTGTGGGTGGGTTGGGCGAGGGTGGAGTCGTCGTATTGGCCGTCGCCGTCGAGGTCCCAGGCGTAGGTGAGGGTGTCGCCTTCGGGGTCGGTGCTTCCGGTGCCGTCGAACTGCACCAGAAGGGGAATGCCACCAGTCGTCGGGCTCGCCCCGGCCACCGCCGTGGGGCCGGCGTTGTTGTATGCGACCCGGACGATCTTTCCGCTGGCGATGTCGGCGTAGTAGAGGTCGCCTTCGGGTCCGATCTGGAGGTCGACGGGGGCGGCGGCGCCTACGAACGAACTGATGGTGTTCTTGTCGGGGACTCCGAACGGGGTGCTGGGGAACATGACCCTGATGCAGCCGATCGAGTAGTCGGCGATGAAGAGAGCGCCGTCGTATTGGGAGGGGTAGTCGCCCCCTTCGTAAAAGGCCAGGCCGCTGACGGCCCCGCCGGTGCCGGCACAACCGGGGTGAGTGCCGGCCGGTTCGTGGGGACGGGCGTAATGGGGAGCGGTGACCGCGCTTGGACCAGCTGTGTAGAGGCTCTCACACAGATCGAGATTCAGGCTGTCGTAGGCCGGTTGCGCTGCGCTGGCGGTGTTGTTGCCTTCGTAGCAGGGCCACCCGAAGTTCTCACGGGTCCCGCCGGGATCGACGATGCGGTTGACTTCCTCCCATGCCCCCCAGCCGACATCACCCACCCAAACTTCGGAGGTGCCGGGGCGGACGGTGATCCGGAATGGGTTGCGGAGACCCTGGGCGATGATCCTGGTATCGACACCGGTCGGGTTCCCGGCGATTGGATTGCCGGTGGTCTTGTCGATTCGCAGAACCGTTCCGTCGTAGGTGACTGCGGCGTGGTCGGCGGGACGCTGGCTGCGGAGAGCGCCACCCATGTCGTCGGCAGACCCGGATGCACCCATGGGGTCGTCGCACGGATTGCCGTTCTGACCATGGTCGGCGAAATTGAAGGAGGCTCCGTCGCCCGCCGAGACGAGGAGATGACCCTCCTCCGAGAACGCCAGGTCGCCGACGGTATGGCTGGGGAACTGGGCGCACCACTTCCCGGTGAGAATCTCGAGCTCGGTCCCGGCGGTGCCGTTCGCCTGTATCTGGAAACGGCTCAACCGGCCATTGACCAAACAACCGGTACTGGTCGGAAATGCACAGTCGTCGCCCCATGAGTTGCCAGGGTCGTATGTGTAGAGAAGGTAGACGTAGTCGCTGCCCGCCCCGAATGCCGGATCGACCGCAAAACCAAGGAGGCCCCGGTCCCAATAGTCGTGGACGTTGGCGCTGACATCGATGACCTGGGTCGGGGTCGGGTCGTCGATCGAGTCGAAAACCTGGACCGTCCCCCTCTTCTCGGCGACGTACATGCGACCGGCAGGCGTGAACCCGAAAGCCACCGGCTGATTCAACACATTCGTCAACTCGTCAAGGAAGAACCCGTTCGGCAGGGCCGTCGCCGCCTCGACCGACGATGCCGGCACCGACGAGAACAGAAACACCAGAACCGTCACGAGTAGAAAACGCTGTTTGATTGCCCACCCCAATGTCGCTCGCCCGTCCGTTTCAAGCTACGTCGGGACGCGTCGAGTGCAAGGGGTCAACAGACTCGTTCGTTCGGCCTTTCCGTCAGCCGGTGACGAACTGTTCGAACAGCGGCATCCGAGCCCGGGAGAGACGGACCTCGAGTACCGATCCGGTTTCCTCGTGCTTCTCGGCCACCACCTCGCCTTCCCGGTGAGCCGCCGCCACGATGTCGGCCCGTGAATAGGGAATCTCAAGGCGGACCAAAGACACATCAGATACGAGGTGCTCGGACAGCGCCTCAACCAGGTGGTCGATACCGGTGCCTTTGAGGGCCGAAACCGGTACCGCCTCGGGGTGCAAATTCTGAAGGCGGGCGATGGTGCTGGCGTCGACCGCGTCGGTCTTGTTGAGGACGAGTAGTTCGGGGACGTGGCTGGCCCCTATCTGCTCTAGGACATCGTGCACAGCTGCAATCTGTTCTTCCGGTTCGGCGTCAGAGCTGTCTACGAGATGGAGCAGGAGGTCGGCCTTGTTGACTTCCTCCAGCGTCGACCGGAAGGCTTCGACCAGATGATGGGGGAGTCGCCTGACGAACCCGACCGTGTCCGATATCAGGATCGGGCGACCGTCCTGCAGTTGGAATCGGCGTACGGTGGAATCAAGGGTGGAGAACAGCTGGTCCTCGGCGAGAACTCCGGCGTCGGTCAGATGGTTGAGCAAGGTGGACTTGCCGGCATTGGTGTAGCCGACCAACGACACCACCGGCACCTCGGATCGACGGCGCGATTTGGATTGGGTGCGGCGGACCTTGTTGACCTCCGTGAGCTCCCGCTCCAGCCGTGAGATTCGCTGCTCTATCCGCCGGCGGTCGGTTTCCAACTTGGTTTCGCCGGGCCCGCGACGGGCGCCGATGCCTCCGGTTTGTTGGGAAAGGGTTACTCCTTTGCCGCGCAGCCGCGGCATGTTGTATCTCAACAACGCCAACTCGACCTGGATCGCGCCGGTGCGGCTATGGGCGTGTTGGGCAAAGATGTCGAGGATCAACGCCTCCCGGTCGACGACGTCGACTTCGAACACCTTCTGCAGGTTGCGTTGTTGGGCCGGAGTGAGTCGATTGTCGAAGACAACAACGTCGACGTCGGCGGCGCGAGCAAGGTCGGCCAATTCGGCGGCCTTGCCTTTGCCGATGTAGAGGGCAGGGTCGAGAGAGCCTCGCTTGACCATCTCGCTGTCAACGGGGTCGGCGCCGGCTGTGTCGACCAGCAAAGCCAGCTCGGCCAGCGACCGTTCGGCTTCGTCGACTTTGGCGCCGCCGAGGATGACGCCGATCAGCAAAGCTCGCTGGCGAGCTACGTGAAGGTCGGTGACCGTGGCGGTGAGGCGCCGTCGTTGGCGCCCGCCTCGTGGTTCTTTCGGAGAAGTCATTTTTCAGCGACAACCGTACGGGCTGAATGAATCTTCCGGGAGTGAATATCGCGGCTCGCCGCTCGGAGATCGCCTCGTCTGTGGGCGGTTTTGGTTGGCCAGCAACCAAAACGACCCTGGCCAATGAGACTTGGGCCAATGAGACTTGGGCCAATGAAACTTGGGGTCGCGGGTTTTGTCACAGGTACTGGCCGTCACCGGGGACGTGGGAGAGATCTTCTTCGGCGATGATCTGTGATTCCCGCACCGCCACCACTGGCAGGCCGGTCGGGGGCCAGATGAACCTCCAGGCGCCGGAGGGGACGGCCCAGAATCTCTGACCGGTGTGCACGTCGACCAGAGCAAGGGCGTCGTTTCCATCCTTGGTGCCAGCCGGCACCAGCAGACCCGACCGGGTGGTCGACTCTTCCGGGGATTGGCCGACGCGCCAACCCTGCATCACCTTGTAGCCGTTGTCGCGGTCGTTACTGCTCGATGGCATCAGGTTGGTATTTTCGCAGGTCCGGGCCGGTTCGTGAACGAAATGGAGGCTGCTTCCCGAACGTGTAGGGTGCCCAAGGAATGGCTGGAAGAAGCGACAATGGCTGAACGAAGCGGCTTCAGCGAAGCCCTCCATTATCACGAGTTTCCGATCCCGGGCAAGGTCGCCATCAGGCCTACCAAGCCCACCGCCACCCAAAGCGACCTGGGCCTCGCCTACACGCCAGGAGTGGCCGAGCCGTGCCTTGTCATCGCCGAAGATCCGGACGCGGCATTTCGGTTCACAAATCGCGGCAACCTGGTGGCAGTTGTCTCCAACGGCAGTGCTGTGCTCGGCTTGGGGAACATTGGACCTCTGGCTGGAAAGCCGGTTATGGAGGGCAAGGCGGTCCTGTTCAAGCGCTTCGCCGACATCGACGTGTTCGACCTCGAGATCGACGCCAAGGACCCCGACGACATCATTCGGTTCTGCGAGATGCTCGAACCGACGGTGGGGGGCATCAACCTCGAGGACATCAAGGCACCCGATTGCTTCTACATCGAATCGGAGCTGCGCAAGAGGCTGCGGATTCCAGTCTTTCACGACGATCAGCACGGAACCGCCATCATCGCCGCAGCCGCTTTTCTCAACGCAGCCGAGCTGATCGACAAGAAGGTCGAGGACATGAAGGTCGTTTTCAGTGGTGCCGGCGCCGCCGGCATAGCCACGGCAAGGTTCTTCATCGACCTCGGAGTGCGGTTAGAGAACGTCCTGATGGTGGATAGCCATGGAGTCGTGTCCGCTGGCCGGGATGATCTGACCGAAATCAAGCGCGAGTTCGCCCGCGAGACCGACGCCCGCACTCTGGCCGACGCCCTGGTCGATGCCGACGCTTTCGTCGGGGTATCGGTGAGCGGTGCCGTCACCGAAGGGATGGTCAAAGCGATGGCCAGGTCCCCTCTGATCTTTGCGCTGGCCAATCCTGATCCCGAGATCACCTACCACGCCGCCCGGGCGGCTCGCCCCGATGCGCTGGTTGCCACCGGCCGCAGCGACTTCCCCAATCAGGTCAACAACGTTCTCGGGTTTCCGTTCATTTTCCGGGGGGCACTGGATGTTCGGGCCACCGGTGTCAGCGAGGGGATGAAACTGGCCGCTGCCAAAGCACTCGCGGCCCTCGCCCGGGAGCCGGTGCCGGAGTCTGTGCTCAAGGCCTATCAGGTCGATCGGCTTGGATTCGGCCCCGACTACCTGATACCCAAACCCTTCGACTCCAGGGTCCTGTGGACGGTGGCTCCGGCAGTGGCGGCTGCCGCTTCCGCCGAAGGATTGGCCGGACGTCCTCTGGCTGACGTCGAGGAGTACGCCGAGGAACTCCGGTCCCGCTTCCAGGCATCACACGGACTCCTTAGCAATGTCACTTCGGCCGCCCGGAATCGCCCGATGCGAGTGGTCTATCCGCATGGCGACGACCTCCGGATCATGCGCGCCGCCCGCCGGGTCAAGGACGAAGGGATTGGTTCACCGGTCTTGCTGGGAGATGTCGGGTTGATCAGAGAAATGGCCGAAGAACTCGGCATCAGCCTCGATGGGATTGAAGTGGTGGACCCCGACAACCAGATCGGGACACTCGACCGTTACGCCGTGACTCTGGAGGAACTGCGCCGCCACCGAGGCATGACCCTCGACGAGGCTCGGGTGCGGGTCCGCGATCACAACATGTTCGCGGCCCTGATGGTGCGCGACGGCACCGCCGACGCGGTTCTGGGAGGCCTCACCACCTTCTACCCGGAAACCATCCGGCCCGCTCTCCAGGTTCTGCCGATGGAGACGGGACGCACCATCGTCAGCTCGGTCTATGTGGTGGTAGTGAATGGGACTCCGTACTTCTTCACCGACTGCGCCGTCAACATTGAACCCACCGCCGACCAGTTGGCCGAGATCGCCGAAGCCGCCGTCGATACGGCCATCGCTCAATTCAACCGTCAGCCCCGCGTGGCGTTTATTACCTACTCCGACTTCGGAAGCGCCGGCGGGGACGAGCCCGAAAGAGTGCGCGAGGCAGTGAGAGAGTTCCATCGCCGGCGGCCGGAGATTCCAGCCGATGGCGAGATGCAGGCCGACACCGCGGTAGTGCCCGAGCTGATGAGGCAACGGCGCCCGGCGGGTCCCCTCGATCGGGCTGCCAACGTCCTGGTCTTCCCGAATCTCACGGCTGCCAACGCCTCGTACAAGCTCCTCAACCGCCTCGCCGACGCCGAGGTGATCGGCCCGATCCTGTCAGGACTGGGCAAGGCCGTTCACGTTCTCCAGCGGGATGCCGAAGTCTCCGATGTGGTGAATCTGACCGCTATCGCGGTGGCCGACGCCCAGCGCAAGGCGTCCATCGACGCCTGAACCGACCCGTGGTCGGCGGCGTTTGGTTCCCCGGGTGGCTGGGTAACCTTGCCTCAATGTCGGTTTCTTTTGGAGACCTTGTCCGTCGCGGCCGGGAAGAAGCCGGCTTGAGCCAGTCCCGGTTGGCCCTGCTGATCGGTAAATCGCCCACCACCATCAGGGCCTGGGAGCACGGTCGCACCAATCCGGCTGATCCTGCCGCGGTCGCCGCCGTCGCCGCCGTGCTGGGTCTTGACGAGGCCGAATTGCTCGGTCAGGCCGGATTCGAAGTGCCGGCAGCCCGGACCAGACCCAGCGCCCGCCAGGAGCTGAACAACCTGGCCAGCGAACGCACCGAGATGATCGCTTTGGCGCCCTTTCCGGATGCGCCTGCACACGTAAAACCGGTCAAGCCACCGATTTCGGAGCCCGATCTGTTGGACTCACCGGTATCGATGGAACCGGCAACGATGGAACCCGTAGTTGTTGAACCTGCGGCGGAACCAATTTCAGAGGCAAAGGTCGAAGTGAAGCCGGTCACGACAGCTCCCATTCAGATTCCCGTCACCCCCGCCGATATTCCCAAACCAAAGGTGAGGATGCCAAGGGTCACCGCTACCAAGACCCGGGAGCCCAAGCCGCGGGTGATAGTCACCCAGCAGGTGGCACCCAGCCCAGGTTCAATCGGTCCGAGTGGCCAAGTCGGTTCGAATGGTTACGTGGGGGGCCGCTCGTACCTCGAGGACGAGGTGGAGAAGGATTTCTACCGACGGCGAGGGGTGATCACGACCCTGGTCCTGGTCTTCATGGTTATCGTCATCTGGTGGGCCCTTGGCCGCACGGGAGGTGCGATTGGCGACCTCATCGAAAGCATCGTCGGATTGCTCGACATTTGACGAACCGATCCTGCTGGTGATTGCGTAGGTAGGGCGATGGATTCCGTCCGCATCATGAAGAGGCTCGCCGCCGGAGATTCCGAGGCGGTGAGGGCGCTCTATCAGCAGTACGGCCGGGCGGTTTTCAGTGTCTGTCTACGTGCTCTGGGCGATCGCACCCTTGCCGAGGACGCATCCCAGCAAACCTTTCTCCAGGCCTGGCGGGCGGCCGATACCTTCGATCTGCAGAGAGATCCGGCGCCCTGGCTTTACGCGATTGCCCGCCGGGCCGCCGTTGACGTCTATCGCCGGGAGCGGCGCCATCGGGTCGATCGGGTCGACGAACCCGACATCGTTGCCCTGCCACCGTCCTTCGAGGGGATGTGGGAGGCGTGGGAGGTTCGAAACGCGGTCGATCAACTGACGGCCGAGGAGCGCGCCGTTATCGAATCGACCTTCTTCCTGGGCCTCACCCATGAAGAAACAGCCGCCCGGCTTGGTGTTCCCGTCGGCACCGTCAAAAGCCGGGCCCATCGCGCCCATAGGCGCCTCGCCAACCTGCTTGCCCATGTTCGGGAGGCGACGGCATGAGGTGCGAAGAGGCCCGTGCAGCCATGCTCTCCGGAGCCGACATCGAACCGGTTCGCCAGCATCTGGCTATGTGCCAGGTCTGCCGGTCGGAACAACCCATGTGGGCGAGGCTGAGTTCGACGCTGTCCAGCCATAGCCTGTGGGAGGAGCCTTCCTCGGATCTGTCAGACCGCATCCTGCAGACGGTTCGTGGTCCTGACGAGCGGGACTATTCCGACAGAAGGGCCCAACCGGAACATCAGCGAACGGCGCTCTTCGCTGGTATTGCAGTCACGCTGCTCATTGCCCTGGCCGGGACCATCTTCGCCACGCGTTCTTTGACTGCCGACTGGGAGATGACGCTGGCCACGAGCGAAGAACTCCCGGGGGCGACTGCCATCATCCGCGGTTGGTCGACGGCAATGGGAACGCGGATGGTGCTGGACGTCACGGGAATCGAAGACGCCCCCTCCGGGTCGTACTACGAGATCTGGATGACAGCCCCCGACGGGCGTCATATCTCGGCCGGCACCTTCAGCGGTGCGGGCCGGGTGACCGCCTTCGCCGGCGTACGGAGGGCCGATTACCCCCGAATCTGGATCACTCTGGAAAAAGCCGATGACGACCTGGGCCCTTCGCCCGAGACCTACTTCGACACCGCCTGAGATCAGGCGAAGACCTCAGACTGAAAATCGGTCCACTTTTCTTCGAGGGCGTGGCAGAATCGTCGCAACAGAGAAAGGAGGTGGTCCGCATTGGGTAAAGCTTTTGGGACTCTGGAGGTGGCCGAGCGCTGAGCGGCGCCGGCCGACTGGCCGCAAAGGGGCGCCGCTCCCTTCGCAAGAAGGAAGGTGGCGACTCCGACTCGGACCACCGAGCTTCGAAATCCGTTGGTAGGTCCCCCTACGGCAACATGTGATCACAGTGATCGCGTGCTGAAGTGTTTCGAGGTTGCTTCTCTGAAGGGGCGTCGTGCTTTCGAGTACGGCGCCCCTTCGGTCTAAAACGCGTAGCTTTTGTCCCCTAGCCGATAGGCGGGGGCAAAGGGCTACGCACTTCTATAAGAAGCCGTGTTCTTTCATCCAGGCATCGTTGAAGATCTTGGAGAGGTAGCCCCGACCCGAGTCGGGGAGGATGACCACCACCAGGTTGTCAGTGTCCTCCCGGGCGACCTGGAGGGCGGCTTCCGCCGCCATCCCGCACGACCCGCCGACGAGGATTCCTTCCTCTCGAGCCAAACGGCGGGTCATCGCAAACGACTCGGAGTCGCTCACCATGATGAAGCGATCGATCAGGGCCAGGTCGACCGTTTCCGGATAGAAATCCTCTCCAACCCCTTCGACCAGATACTGATGGATGGCTTCTGGGCCCGGGGCGGTGTAAATGCTCCCTTCCGGGTCGGCTCCGACTACGACAATGTCCGGTCGCTGCTCCTTCAGGTAACGCGCCGACCCCGAGATGGTTCCGCCGGTTCCGACTCCTGCCACGAGGACGTCAACAGTCCCGTCGGTTTGTTGCCAGATCTCCCGTCCGGTCGTGAGATAGTGAGCAAGAGGGTTGTTGGGGTTCGAGTATTGGTCGGGGCGAAAGGAACCCTCGATCTCGGCGGTCATCCTCGCTGCCACCCCGTAGTACGAGTCGGGGTGTTCCGGGAGAAGTTCGGTCGGAGTGACGATCACCTCCACCCCGTATGCCCGTAGGAGGTCGATCTTCTCCTTGGAAACCTTGTCCGGCACGGTGCAGATCACTCGATAGCCACGGACGGCACCAACCAGCGCCAGTCCGACCCCGGTGTTGCCCGAAGTGGGTTCGATGATGGTTCCGCCCGGCCCGAGCAGTCCAGCCTGCTCAGCAGCATCGATCATCGAAACGGCGATCCTCTCTTTGACGGAGCCGCCCGGATTGGTGTGCTCGAGTTTGGCAACCAGATTCCCGGCTGGATGGATCCGTCCGAGCCTCACAAGCGGTGTTCCGCCGATCGCGCCTAAGACATCGTCGTGGATTTCCATGAGGCGAGCAGCATATGAGGAGCCAGACGCCAGACGCCAGACGCCAGACCGTTGGATGTGGGGCGTTGGACTTGGGGCGTGATCCGGGACCTAACCTCGGGGGATGACCCGTCTGGTCCGGTTTGGGTGGTTCGTGATCGGCTGGAACGTCGTGACCATTCTGCTCGGGGCCTTGGTGCGAGCCACCCACTCGGGCGCAGGCTGTGGCCGGTCCTGGCCCACCTGTCAGGGTGAGTTGCTGCCGGAACTGAGCGGCGCCACCACGATCGAGTTCACCCATCGGATCGCCAGCGGCATCGCCCTGGTACTCGTCGCCGCGCTCGTGGCCGTGGTCTGGCGCTCGGCCGGCCGCGGTCAACCCGCTCGCCGAGCGGCGTTATGGGCGGGGGTCGCGATCGTGGGTGAGGCTCTCATCGGGGCCGCGATCGTCTTTTACGAGTGGGTCGCGGACGACAGGTCGATCGCCCGGGTCGTGGCAGTTCCGTTGCACCTGGTCAATACGTTTCTTCTGCTGGCTGCCTTGACGCTGACTGCCTGGTTTCTGGGAGGAGGCGGACGACTGGTCGCCCGTGGTGGACCGTTTCGTTGGATGCTCGCGGGTGGTGCGGCTCTGGTGGCAATTGCCGGGACCGGGGCCGTGACCGCCCTGGCCGACACTCTTTTCCCTTCGGAATCTGTTGCCTCCGGTCTGGCGGCGGCCATCACATCCACCGAACACTTTCTCACCAGGCTGCGTGTGATCCATCCGGCGATGGCGGTCCTCACCGTGTCGGCGGCGGCGTTCGCGACCAGATTGCTACGTGGCCCGGTGTTGGCCAGGGTTCGCACGCTTCTGATCCTGAGTCTCATGCAGATGGGGTTGGGAGTGCTGACCATCGCCCTGGCCAGCCCTCTGTGGGTCCGCCTTCTTCACCTGGCGACTGCCGACTTGATTTGGATCAGCTACGTGTGGCTCGCGGCTCAGACGCTGTCGAGCAAGGTCGACAGCGACTCGGGCGTTTCGACTGGCGCCAGGCAGGCGAAACCCGTGCACAGGTAGGCGAGGGTTAACGAGGCGGAACCGCGACCTTTGAGAAGTGGAATTGAGGCGTTGTCGGCCGCCGCCGACAACGCCAGGACAATATGGGGTCGGTACCTCGCCCAGAAAACCGCCGCCATCTCTGGCCCGAGATCCCCGACGACGGCCAGTTCCCGGGTTCCCCGAAGGAGGCTGGTTTGCACCGCGAGGCTTTGCCCGGCGGCGGATGGATATCGGTCCATGAGGAATCCGACCGATCGGAGGTACTCCTCGGCGGCGGCGCTGAGGGCCTGGTCGCCGGTGTAGAGGCCCAAGAGGAGCATCGCCTCGGCGGCCAGAGAGTTTCCGGACGGAGCGGGGTTGTCCATGAGATCGCGGGGGCGCTTGATGAGGCTGCCCGGCTCGCTGGAGTACAACCCGCCACTTCCGTCACCGAACCGCTCCGGGATCTGGCGGATGAGCTCGGATGCCGCCTCGAACCACTCGGTGTCACCGGTAGCCGCGTAGAGGGTGAGCAGGCCGATCCCCATCGACCCGTAGTCGTCCAGAAACCCGGCGACTTCGCTGGCCCGACCTTTGGCCCACGACCGCGACAGTCCTCCATCCGGCCTGCTCATGCGGTCGAGCACGAACCTGGCGGCTCTGCGCCCGGCTTCGAGGTATCGCGGTTCCCCGAGGACGGCACCGGCTTCAGCCAGGGCTCGTATCGCCAGTCCGTTCCACGCTGCCACCACTTTGTCGTCGAGAGCCGGCCGAATGCGCTTGCTGCGATGCTCGAACAGCGCCCGACGGGCGGCCTCGATCGACTCCTCCACGTCGTCCGCTGACTTCCCGAACCGTTCGGCCAACTCGTTGAACGAGCGATCGATGCTCAGGATGTTGCGGCCCTCGAAGTTGCCGGATTCCGTGACTCCGAAATGCCCGGCGGCAACTTCGCCCGAGTCTCCGGTCACACCCATGAACTCCTCGTGCTCCCAGATGTAGAAGCGGCCCTCTTCTCCTTCGGAGTCAGCATCCTCGGCCGAAAAGATTCCTCCTTCCTTATGTGCGAGGTCTGTCAACAGGTAGTCGAGAGTGCTCCGGGCCGTCCGCACGAAGCCCGGTTCCTCGAACTCGCTACCGGCCCACAGGTAGATGTGGGCCAGTTGGGCGTTGTCGTACAGCATCTTCTCGAAATGGGGAACCAGCCATCTCTCGTCGACGGAATACCGAGCGAATCCGCCGCCGAGGTGGTCGTGGATTCCGCCTCGTTGCATGTTCACAAGCGTCTGGCGCAACATCCGTCGGGCCTCTGGGGCCCATGGCTGCTCCCACGCTCTCAGGAGAAACTCGAGGGTCGGAGCTTGGGGAAACTTGGGGGACGATCCGAAGCCGCCGTTGACCTGGTCGAAGGAGCTGGTGAGAGCGATGTGGGCCTTGCCCAGGGTCCCGGCGTCGGGAGCCGCGGATGTCTCCGGGATTTCGGCGGCGAGGGCGGCGGTGATCTTCGCGGCCTGTTCGGTGACGTCTGCCCGGCGGTTCGACCAGGCATCGGAGACGGCCGCCATCACCCTCCGGAAGGACGGCAGCCCGGGCCGGTCGGTCTTGGGGAAGTAGGTGCCGGCAAAAAATGGTTCTCCGTCAGGGGTCAACCAGACCGTCATCGGCCATCCTCCCTGGCCGGTCATGGCCTGAACCGCCTCCATATATACAGAATCGACGTCTGGTCGTTCTTCCCGGTCCACCTTCACATTCACGAAGAGTTGGTTCATCTCGCTGGCCGTGGCGGGATCCTCGAACGATTCGTGGGCCATGACGTGGCACCAGTGGCAAGCCGAATAGCCGACCGAAACGAGGATCGGCAGGTCCCGGCGCTTGGCCTCGGCGGCTGCCTCGTCACCCCATTCGAACCAGTCAACTGGGTTGTCGGCGTGCTGGAGCAGGTAGGGCGAGGTCGAAACCGAGAGGCGATTGGCCATTCCAAGACGGTAGACGGACCTTCCAAGTCGGAGTCGGAACTCGGAAGCAGCAAGAACGCCCATTTCTCTCCTTCCCGCTTCCGTCTGCCGCCTTCCGCCTGCCGCCTTCAAGAGGGAATAGCGGCCTACTTAGTCGACGTTTTACTCTTGTAAATGACCAAATCCGCGAGGGTCTCGGTCAATTTTGGGGGGTTCACAAACACTCATTTCTGTGTCATAGTGAATTGCCCAGGGAAGAGGGCGATCCACACCGCCCGTTGGAGGATTCGATATTCATGACGACTGCCGAGTCGACCCGCGACCGCGTTTCAGATAAGGCGCGCCGCGAGCGTCTCCAAAGTAAATTGACCGACGAACGCGGCCGGCTCACCACCGACCTCGTTAGCCAGTATCTCACCGCGATCGGTGAGTACGACCTGCTCACAGCCGAGCAGGAAGTTGAACTGGCCCAGCGGATCGAGACCGGCGAGGACGCCGGCGCCCGTCTGGCGCGCGGTGATTACAAGGAGAAGAAGGAGGAGCTCGAGCTCCGTCGCAAGGAGCGCCAGGGCCGCGAGGCCAAGGACGCCTTCCTTACGGCCAACCTGCGCCTCGTGGTCGCCAATGCCCGCCGCTATGCGAACACCTCCGGTATCGACTTCCTGGATTTGATCCAGGAGGGCAACCTCGGCCTGATCCGCGCCGTCGAGAAGTTCGACTGGCGGAAGGGCTTCAAGTTCTCGACTTATGCGACCTGGTGGATTCGCCAGGCCATAACCCGTGCCATCGCCGACAAGTCGCGCACCGTTCGTATCCCGGTGCACCTGCACGACACTTTGGCCGCCGTGCGCGCCGCCCAGGCGAGCCTGAAGGCCGAGCTCGGTCGCGATCCCCGTCCCGAGGAGATCGCAGAAGAGGCCGGTGTGACGGTCGACAAGGTCGAACTGGCCTTGGGAGTCGCCGATACGGTTTCGCTCGAACAGCCGGTCGGTGAGGACGGCGCCCAACTCGGAGACTTCATCGAAGACGAGGATGCCGCCGACCCGGTCCAGTTGACCGAGGAACTCGATGTGGCCGACTCGTTGCGGCGCTCGATCGAGCGCCTTCCCTTGCGGGAGGGCAGGATCCTGGCGCTTCGTTACGGCTTCTACGACGGAGTTCCCCGAACACTCGAGGAGATCGGTGAGGAGTTCAATCTCACCCGGGAGCGGATTCGCCAGTTGGAAAAGCTTGCTCTCTGCAGGCTCCGCCACCCCTCGTTCGGCATTCGCGAACAAGACCTGATCTGAGAATCGCCCTCAGGCGGATTCTCAACGTTCTACGTTCCACGTTCCGTCGCGTCCGGGCTCGGACGTAGAACGTAAGACGTAAAACGTTCTTTCGACTCACCACCCTCCACTCACAACTCACCACACTATGTTTATCCCATGCTTCTTCGTGCGCTTGTTGGAACGGCTGCCAGGGTCTGTGGGCCGGCGACATCACTTCGCGAGGCCGCGGTGGCAATGCACGAGCGGGGCCACGGTTCGTTGGGGGTAGTCGACGGCATGAAGTTGCTCGGCCTCATCACCGAACGGGACCTCGTGCGAGCGATCGCCAACGGCGCCGAGCTCGACCGGGTGACGGTCTCTTCGTTCATGAGCCGCGACCCCGACATCTTCTCGCCCGAGTTCGACGTTTGGGAGGCTGCCGAGTGGTTGGCCGAATCGGGCTATCGCCACCTTCCCGTCGTCGAAGACGGAGCCTTGCTCGGCATCATCAGTGTCCGCGACCTGCTCCTTGCCCTCGTCGAGGACGATGACGACGATGATGATGACGACGATGACGACGATGACGACGAAGGTCACGACGACGAGGACGACTCCGAAGACGGGGCCTTAGACGAGCCCCAATAGGGATCGACGAAGTCCGGGCAAGTTCGGGAGTCTGAGGATCGGGACCTCACGAGGAGCGATGCTGGCACCGACCGGAGCGGACTACATAGTGGTGGGGGCGGGGTCGGCCGGATGTGTGCTTGCGGCTCGCCTGTCGGAGGATCCTGCAACCCGGGTCTTGCTGCTCGAGGCCGGCCAACCCGACAAGAAACAAGAGATTCGTATTCCGGCTGCGTTCTCGAAACTGTTTCACACGTCGTTCGACTGGGACTACTACACCGTGCCACAGCGTCACCTCGACGACCGGGTCTTGTTCTGGCCAAGGGGGAAAACCTTGGGAGGGACGTCGTCTCTCAACGCAATGATGTGGGTCCGCGGCGTCGGCGCCGACTACGACGAATGGGCCAAGCTGGGGAACCAGGGCTGGAGCTACGAAGAGGTCCTGCCCTATTTCAAGAGGGCGGAAGACACCGAGCGCCAAAACCCCCATCACCTCGGACGAGGGGGTCCGATGACGGTTTCCGATCAGCGCGACCCCAACCCGGCAACAGCGCTCTTTGTACAAGCCTGTCAGCGAGCAGGGATTCCCCGCAATCCCAACGCCAACGTCGGCACCAACGAGGGCGTCGACCTGACCCAGGTCTCGCAACGCAGGGGGATGAGGTGGTCCAGTGCCGACGGGTACCTGAGGCCGGCCATGAAACGACCCAACCTGGCGGTACGCACAGGGGTACAAGCAACCAGGGTTCTCGTGGAAAGCGGACGGGCGGTAGGCGTCGAATACCTCGAGTCGGGCCAAGTCGTCATCGCCAGCGCCGGCACCGATGTGATCCTGGCGGGGGGCGCCATCAACTCGCCTCAGCTCTTGATGCTGTCCGGAATCGGCCCCGCAGCCGAGTTAAGCGCGGTCGGAGTAAAACCGACGGTCGACCTTCCCGGGGTGGGCCGCAACCTCATGGATCACCTTGCGGCAGGAGCCATCCGGTTCACCAACCGGACCGACTCGCTGGTGACCGCTGAGACTCTTCGCGAATTGGCCAAGTTCGTGACGCGCCGCAAGGGGATGCTCACTTCCAGCGTCGCCGAAGCTCACGCGTTCGTGAGGAGCGAGCCGGCGATCGACTGGCCCGACCTCGAAATCCTCTTCGCCCCGGTGCCTTTTCTCGATCACGGCGATACCACGCCGCCCGGTCACGGGTATACGATCGCAGCGGTCCTCCTCCAGCCTGCCAGTTCGGGTTCGATCAGCCTGGCCTCAACCGACCCCACGGCAGCGCCGAGGATCGATCCCAACTACCTGTCAGAGCCCGAAGACCTCAGGGTTCTGACGATCGGGGTCGAACGCGCCATGGAGATCTTCGAAACGTCACCTTTATCGGCGGTCACCGGTGGGTGGATCCGACCCGATCGGAAACCCGAGTCGGAGGCGGAGTTGGTGGCCGGCATCCGGAGGTACTCCGAGACCCTCTATCACCCCATCGGAACGTGCCGGATGGGCGTAGACAAGATGGCGGTGGTCGATCCTGAGCTCCGGGTGCACGGAGTTGCCGGCCTGCGGGTTGCTGACGCCTCGATAATGCCCCATCTCATTCGGGGCCATACCAATGCGCCAACGGTCATGATCGGAGAGAAGGCAGCCGACCTGATCAAGGCGTGAGCTCTACTCGGAAGGCACCCAGACCAGCTTGATCTCTGCGACCTTGACGTCGACTTTCTCGAGCGGGATCTCCACCGGTTCGATGAGGGCTGCCATGTCGTCCCACTTAGACGTGATGGTCAGCACGTCGTCGGCCAGTTCAGCTTCGAGGTCGGCCAGATCGGCCAGCTTGTCGGCTTTGGTCCCGGCGGCCTTCTCGCGCCTCGCTTCCGTTTGTCGGGTCTGCGAGCGCCGGGAGGCAGCCCGCGAGATTGTGTTGCGGCGGCGCCCTCCGAGGATGGCGCCGAGCAAGTCCCCGGCGCCTGACATCACTTCTTCCTGTCGACGGGCCTCGATGTCGGCATCGAGGTCAGCCACCCGGCGATCGGCGACGGCCAACTGGTCGCGGACTCCTTCGATGCGGACCCGGTACTTGTCGCGCAGGGAGGCGATCGCCCGATCGGATTGATCATTGGCAGTCTCGATGCAGCGGGCCCTGAACTCGGACTCGAGTTCACCGACTCGCGAATAGAGCTTGAGGCCCGGGTTCTTCCAAACGCGAATCCGTCGGGAGGCGACGAGATAATCAACGAGGTCGGTCCGCAGACCCGTCCAGAACGATGCCTTCCCGATCGGGTGCTCCGGCCCGCTGAATTGCGCTCCATCCGGCGCGGTCTGAGTGAAGTCCCTGACGTCGTGATCAACCGCGATGACGTTCTGGTCGGTCATCGGCTGGCCCGGCATTGTGAGGATCGCCTCGAACACCTCGCGGTGTTCGATCCTGGCGGGGGCCTCGTCGTAGAGGAGGTTGACCGTGGCGGCGACCATCGGCTTGAGGGTGGCAGCAGGACTCGTGACGGCGCCGATCTTCGCCGCCCAGGGTGCTGCCGGATCGAGGAAGAAGACCTGCATGCCGGGCGCCGCCGCCGGGGCCACGACCACGACTTCAGGACTTGTGGGCGCCTGTGGGGCAGCTTCCATCGAGAGAGGTGGCGGTGGTGGCTCACCCACGGCGGGCGGAGCCGGCTGCGGAACACTCTCTTGTGAAACGACCGCCTCCGCTCCCGGCAGCTTGGACAGTTGATCCTTGGTGAGGGGTCCGGCCAGATACGACATCGCCCACCGAGTCGTGAAAACGACCGGCGGCTTGCCTCGCGACATGTGAAGCAAGAACTGACGCTTGTCGAGGCCCGAGATGCTCTTGTCGAGGTCGGCCAGGTCGACACCTCCGCTGGCGCTCTGCATGCCGTCCAGGATGCGGGCTTTGTCGCGCTCGGTTTGAAGTCGGCCGATCATCCACGTCCCTGCGTTCGACATCACCTTGTAGTCGAAGTCCATCGGATTCTGTGTTGTGAGGACCATGCCGTATCCGAACGCCCGGGCCTGTTTGGCCAGCGTCAGAATCGGCTTCTTGGAGGGCGGTTCGGCAGTCGGAGGGCAAAACCCGGCCACCTCATCCATGTAAACCAGCGCCCGCAGGTCGGAGCTTCCTGGTTGCCCGCGCATGTAGGTGACGAGTTTGGAGAGGAGCAGGGTCACGAAGAATTGACGCTCCGGTTCGGACAGATGCGCCAGATAGAAGATTGCCCCGTGGGTTTTCCCGGCCGCGTCCGGCCTGTGGCCCAACAGCGCACCGATATCGAGGGGCTCACCTTGTCGCCAGGCCGCGAATGATGGCGACGCAACGAGGCCGTTCAGCCTCAAAGCCAGGGCCGTGCGATCGCCGGGAGGGATAAACGCGTCGAGTTCGAATACACCGAGCTGGCGAAATGGCGGCTGCTGAACACGAACGATGAGCGAAGCCAGATCCAGGTCCTGCCCCTGCGACCAGGCGTTTTCGATGATGGTTGCCAGGAGGATGTGCTCAGGCCCGCTGATCGGGTCGGACTTGATGCCGGCCAGCACCAGGACCGAGGAGACGAAGCCCTCGATCTCGTCGCGGATCGCCTCGGTGTCGACGCCGTCATTCGCAACCCCCGCATCGGAGGCAGCACCCTGGCGGGGAGCGGAAAGGCTTCCCAGCACGTTGAGGGGGGTTCCCGAGGTCGAACCAGGGGTGTAGACGGTCAGCGCAGCGTTATCGGCCAACCGGCGCATGCGGGCCTGGTCGATCTCCCAGGAAGCGAGACCGTCCTTCCACTGTCCGGCCACCTGCGCTGCCAGTTCGTCGGCGGTCACACTTTGGCGGCGGGCCGCCGACTCGTCGATCCAAGGGCGGAAATCGGTCGGGGCCAGGTCGGGAAAGTTGAGCAAGAGATTCGTCATATCGCCCTTGGGGTCGATGATCAGCGCCGGGATTCCGGACAGCAGCGCCTCCTCGAGGAGATCGATGGCAAGTCCGGTCTTGCCCGATCCGGTCATGCCGACGATGACGCCGTGGGTCGTGAGATCGGCCGCCTCGTAAGTCAGCGCCCCGGTGCGCGCTCCCGTCCCATCTATTAGACCTCCGAGATAGAAGTGTCCTGGTTCGATCTCCACGCCGGCGATTGTATGAAGCTTGGAGCCGGCTAAGCCGGGCGTCGTCTGAACCCGCTGACAATGAGCACCACGAAGAAGATCGCAACCGCCAGGGCAGCAATAGTGGCGCTGGCCGCGGTTGAGTAGTGGTAGCTGATGAGCAAGCCGCCACCGACCGCGGCGATTCCGAACCCGAGGGCGGTGAGCATCACGGTCGGCACCCTGCGTGCGACCAGGGCCGCCGTGGCCGGGGGAGCGACCATCAGGCCGAATACCAGCAGTGAGCCGACCGTGCGGAAACTGGTGACGACTGCCACTGTGACAAGGGACAGCATGGCGGCGTGGGCCAGCTTCGGCATCATCCCGAGGAGTTCCGCCTTTCGCTCATTGAAGCAAAGGGCCAGGAATGGGCGGTACAGGATTGCCGACAGAACGAGGGCGAGCAAAGCCCCGGCTCCCAGAATCACGAGATCCGACCCGGACACGCCGAGGATGTTCCCGAACAGAATCCCGGTGAGGCTCCCGGTATACGACGACGTGCGTGAGATCAGCACCACGCCGAGGGCAAGCATGCCGACGAACAAGAGGCCTATGGCCGTGTCCTCGGTCAACCTCGCCCGACGGTGAACGAGGTTGATGCCGGCAACCATCGCGACCGACGAGACCACAGCTCCAAGAATCAGGTCGAACCCAACCAGGACCGCGATCGCAACACCAGGCAGCACCCCGTGCGCCAGCGCATCACCGATGAAGGCGAGGCCCCGCAGGACCACCCAGGTTCCGACGACCGATGACACCAGTACGGCCAGCAGTCCGGCCACCAGGGCGCGTTGTTGAAATCCGAGGGCGAAAGGTTCCGTCAGCCAGTCCATCGTGTCCTCACTCGCTGAGGGCGTCGGCGATTGCGGAAGCGTTGTGAATGAGCATCCCTAGATAGGTGCCGGTCTCGGAACCGGGCTCGCCCAGGGCATCACTGACGAGCTGTACCACCTCGATGTCGGTACCGGTCTCCGCGGCCAGGATGTCGGCCAGGCCGACGCTGCCAATGTTCTCCACAAAGATGGCGGGAACATCGTTGGCGATGATCGTCTCGACCAGCGCGGCG
This sequence comes from Acidimicrobiia bacterium, assembly GCA_035525055.1. GTDB lineage: Bacteria > Actinomycetota > Acidimicrobiia > Spongiisociales > ZC4RG35 > DATEEG01. Next base: position 33,415 of record DATLEZ010000147.1, read on the forward strand.
ATCTCGGCCGAGGACGGCTCGGCCAGCGTGCTGCCGCCAGGGATGATGGTGCCGATTACCTCGAAGCCATAGCGGTCGGCGAAATAGCCGAAGGCGTCATGGTTGGTGACAAGCAACCTTCGCTCGCTGGGGATCACGTCGAGAATCGATACGATGTCGGCGTAGGTCGCATCAATTTGGTCCTGGTATTCGGCCGTAAGGTCGGTTGCTTCGGCGACTCCGACAGTCACGAGCCAAAGGCTGATCACGTCAACTGCAGCCTTCATTCTGATCGGGTCCTGCCAGAAGTGAGGGTCGAAGGCACCATGACCATCGCCCTCTTCTTCACCGGAGGGGCGAGGATCGACCTCTTCTCCCACCTCGATCACGGTGATCCCTTCGGATTTCGCCTGGGCCAGGACGTCTTCGAGTCCTTCCTCGAGTTCGAGGCCATTGGCAACGATCAGGTCGGCCGAAGAGATCGCGGCCACCTGCTGGGCCGACGGGGAGAAGTCGTGGGGATCAACGCCTCGGGGAATCATCACCTGGAGTTCGATCTCGTCTCCTCCCAGTCGACTAACGACATCGCCCAGGATGCTTGTCGTGGCAATGACCATGATCTTGTCAGTGGGAGCCTCGTCTCCGCTCCCTGAGCAGGCGCCGACCAGTCCGAGGCTGACGGACACCGCGGCGACTAAAGCAGTGGTTCGCAGTCTTGTGCTATAATGAGAATCATTATCAAAACGCATTCTCGAACATTAGCACCGGAGCAAACGTGAATGTCCTGACAGCAAATTTGGTGTGCCAGTCCCGCCTCTCGTGTGGAGCGGGCGCCAGATGAAGGAGCGAGAGATCGACGAGATCATTAAGGAGTATCTCGCCGAGAGAGACATCCGGTACACCAGCGGACGAAGGGCAGTCGTCCGCGCTCTCCAGATAGCCGCCGGCCCCCAATCAGCGGCCGAACTTCATCTACGGCTGCGTCGCACCATTCCGCTCTCGTCGCTCTATCGCTCGTTGGCGATACTGGAAGAAGCCGGGTTGTTGGCGCTTCATCACGGGCAAGGCAAGGTCGCTCGGTACGAGTTGGCCGAGTGGCTGAGCGGCCACCACCATCACCTTGTCTGCCTGGAGTGTGGGGCGATGGGTGACTTCGAATTAGAGGCCAAGGACGAAGAGCAGCTCAGCGGTCTGGTCGCCAATGCGGGCCGCAAGGGCGGCTATCAGGTGCGAGGCCATAGTCTTGAAGTCGAGGGCCTATGCAGGAGTTGCCGATGAGCGGTCAAGGTCCACTCGATGGCACCTGGGCCGTGATCGGTACCGATCTCGAAGCGACGATCGACGGCAACCTGGCGATGGCCGCATCGTCGTTCCGACTGCCGTCGGCGGCTGTAACTGCAGTCATCGGTCCCAACGGCTCCGGGAAGTCCACCCTTCTCAACCTCGTGGCTGGGCTCCTGCGGCCGACCGCCGGAAGTCTGGAGGTTTCAGGGCGAGCGGACGGAGGGTCACCGGCTCAGATTGCTTATGTCCTCCAGGCAACCAACGTGAACGACACTCTTCCCATTTCGGTCCGGGAAGTCGTGACGATGGGTCGGTACGCAAGCCGCGGCATGGTTGGTCGAATGACCGCAGTTGACCGGGCGGCGGTCCAGAGTGCCCTGAAGGCCCTCGGCATCGCCGACCTGGCCCGGCGTTCTCTTCACGAGCTCTCAGGGGGACAGCGCCAGCGGGTGTTTGTTGCTCAGGGACTCGCCCAGGACCACCGGCTTTTGCTCCTTGACGAGCCCCTGATGGGGCTCGACCTTGTTTCCTCCGCGGCGATCGAGCGAATTATCACCGACGAGCGCAGCGCCGGCCGGACAGTCGTGTTGACGACCCATGACGTCTCTCAGGCCCTCGCCGCAGATTGGGCGGTCCTCATGGCTGGGCAGGTTATTGCCTCCGGGCCGCCAGGAGAGGCACTTTCACCCGCGAATCTGGCTCTTGCCTACGGAATCAAGGTGGTCCAGGACGCCGATGGCCGGTTCGTGGTCGATGACCCGGCCCACGCTCCGGTAGCCGGCACCGGTCGCCACGTTCATCTCGATCGCTCCCTCCACCTCGAGGTTCCCGGCAGCGGCTTGCACCGCGATTAATCCGGAGAATTCGAAAAGCCGGCCCTTCTAAACTCGGGTTTCCCCATGACCACCCGTGTGCCACCCGCGTCTCCATTCGAGGTTCTCCGGCGCGGGCTGAAACTGATTTCGAGTTTTGTCAGGCGTCGGCCCAAGCCTTTCTTCCGCGCGGTCACAGGAGCGGCGATGTTCGCCTCGGCGATCATCCTCAGCGCCTACGTCATCGGGCGGATCACCGATAGTCTCATCATCCCGGTCCTTGACGATGGCGAAGCAATCGATGGCCGGCTGCTGCCAGCCCTTGCCGCGGTCCTCGGAGTGGCCGTGTGGAAGGCAACCGGAATCGTTATGCGCCGCTTCGGCGCCTCCTGGCTCCAGCAGAACACGCAGGCGGACATTCGCCTGCGGCTCATCAGGCACCAACTCGATCTGAAGCTCGGCTGGATCTCGCGCCGATCCACCGGCGATCTTCTGGCTGTCACCGACTCCGACGCCAGTCAGGCGATCTGGATTCTCGGGCCCCTTCCTTACGGAACCGGCGTGTCCTTGCTTCTGGTCGGGACCGTCATCCTGATCTTCTCGCTTGATCCCTGGCTTGGCCTCCTCACCCTCGCCTCGGTCGTTGCGATTGTCGCCCTCGAGATCAAAGGAAGCTGGACCGCCTTCTCTCAGTTCGAGCGGATCCAGAAACTGAGGAGCGAGGTGAGCGACGTAGCCCACGAGAGCTTCGATGGAGCTCTCACCGTTAAGTCGTTGGGGCGGGAGGACTTCGAGACGGCTCGATTCGCCGAGCGCGCCACCACGCTTCGCAACGAACTGGTGTCGGTCGGGCGGCTCTTCAGCTTCTACCGGGTGATCGCCGACTCGATTCCCCAGGTAGCAATGGTCTTCCTCCTCGTGGCGGGCGCATTCCGCATCCGCGCGGGAGTTCTGAGCCCCGGCGATATGGTCAGCGTCGCCTATTTGTTCTCGCTATCGGCGGTTCCGGTTCGCCTGGTTGGTTACGTGATCTGGGAGATGGCGTCGAGCCTGGCTGGATGGGAGCGGGTGGAGGATGTTCTCCAGGCCGACGATCGGGTGGATTACGGCGACTTGCGGGCAACTCTCGAGAGGGACGGGGCCGAGGTCAACAGCGTCGAGATCGCTTTTTCCTATGGAGGCGACGTGCCGATTCTCAAAGACGTCCGGATCGAGGCGGATCCCGGCACTACGGTGGCGATTGTCGGCGCCACCGGATCCGGCAAGACCACATTGATGATGCTGCTGGCCCGCCTCTGGGATCCGGCCACCGGTCACATAAACCTCGATGGTCGAGACCTGAGGAACTTCGCCCGTTCCGAGCTCTCCGGCGAGATCGCCTACGTCCCGCAGCACGCGTTCCTATTCGACGACACGGTCGCCGGAAACATCACCCTGGGACAGGACCTCCCCAGAGCCGAGGTCGAAGAGGCGGCCAGGGCGGCCGGCGCCCACGAGTTCATCGTCAAGCTTCCGCAGGGTTACGACTCTCGAATTGGAGAACGGGGCACGACGCTTTCGGGAGGGCAACAGCAGCGGGTCGCCCTGGCCCGGGCGCTGGTGAGACGCCCTCGGCTGCTTCTGCTCGACGATGCCACCTCGGCCCTGGACCCGTCGGTTGAAGCCGGGATCTTGCGTCGCCTAACGACGGCCGAGATGCCGTCGACGGTGGTTCTAGTTGCCTATCGAAGGGCCTCGATAGTTCTCGCCGACCAGATCGTTTTCGTCGAGCACGGTCGGGTGGTAGCCCAGGGAACTCATGAGGAGCTTCTGAGCTCAACTCCGGGGTATTCCCGGCTTCTGCGGGCGTATGAGGAAGACGCTCTTCGGAGGAGCGCATGACGGTCGAGGAGAAGACCACGGATCTCGATCTAGACGAAGCCCCGATCTCGACTCGGAACGCATTGAGCCGGGCTTTCCGGGAGGCGCCAACGCTGCGCCGTGGTCTCGGTGTGACGATCCTCCTGTCGGTCCTTGGTACGGCCGGCCAACTCGTGGTTCCGTTGCTGGTCCAACAGATCATCGACAATGACCTGCTGATCGATCAGGGTCCCAACCTCACCTCGGTCGTAGTCAAAGGCGGGCTCGGTCTGGTTGTCCTCGGCCTGGCCGGCCTGGTGACGAGGATGGGACTGGTGCGGCTGGCGACAGCAACCGCCGGCGGGCTCAAAGAACTGCGGGTCAAGCTTTTCGCGCACCTCCATCGCCTTTCGATCCTCCACGTTCAGGCCGAGCGGCGAGGGGCCCTGGTATCGAGGGTCACCAACGACATCACCACGATTCAGGATTTCATGGAGTTTGGCGGGGTCGGCATGCTGATCGGTGGCTCCCAGATCGTGCTGGCCCTGGTGGTCATGTTCTTCTACCAGTGGCGGCTGGCACTTCTCGTCGCTCTCGGGATCGTGACCTATGTCGGGCTGCTGCTGCTGTTTCAGCGAATCCTGCAGAAAGCACACGATCGGGTTCGCGAGAAGGTGGCGGACTCGCTCTCGGTAATGGGTGAGACCATTACCGGCCTTTCGGTGATACGAGCTCACGGGGTCGAAGAGACTGCTATCGCCCGGGTCGAAGCCGCCCTGAGCGAGCAAGTGAAAGCCGAGCACCGAGCCAACCGGATGTCGGCGCTGTTGTTCTCATCTGCCGAACTGTTCGCGGCCGGCATCACCGCAACCGTCATCGGGGTGGGCGTGCTTCTCGGTGCGGCTAGCGGGACAACCGCCGGAACCCTTCTTGCGTTCCTCTTCCTGGTCAACCTCATGATCGAGCCGATTCAGACTTTGGTAGAGACCGTCGATCAGGCCCAGAGGGCCGCCGCCGGGGTTCGCAGGGTGCTGAGGGTCCTGGACTCGCCGATCGACATTCCCGACCCGATCGATGGCGTCGAGCTTCCTTCCGGGCCGCTCGGTGTGGTCCTGAGAGGACTGTCTTTCCGCTACCCCACTGGACCCGACATCCTCCGAGCGGTCGATGTCGAGATCCCGGTCGGTCGCCGGGTGGCGGTAGTTGGTGAGACCGGGTCCGGCAAGACGACCTTCGCCAAACTGGTGACCAGGCTGCTCGACCCCGCTGAGGGTGTCGTTGAAATTGAAGGCGTCCCGATCGATCGGGTCGCCTTCAGCTCGTTGCGCTCGAGGGTCGCATTCGTACCGCAGGAGGGCTTTCTCTTCAACGCAACCATTTCCGACAACATTCGATATGGTCGCCCGGGGGCATCGACGCGCGAGATCCAAACCGCTTTCATCGAGTTGGGCCTCGACACCTGGCTCGACCGCCTGCCCAACGGCCTCGACACGGCGGTTGGTGAACGAGGAGCCAACCTCTCGGCTGGCGAGCGACAGCTGGTGGCGATAGTGAGAGCCTGGATCGCAGGGCCTGATCTCCTGGTGCTCGACGAGGCAACCTCGGCGGTCGATCCCGCACTCGAGGTGTCGCTGCGGCGCGCCATCGAACGCTTGACGACCGGCAGGACCTCGATCACGATCGCCCACCGTCTCTCGACAGCCGAGGCGGCCGACGAGATTCTGGTGTTCGATCACGGCGGCCTTGTGGAGCGAGGAAGCCATACTCAACTGATGGCCCACGGAGGCGTCTACTCCAAGCTGTACGCCGATTGGAACAAGGCCACAAGGCCGGTGGCGAGTTAACTTCCGTAAGCTTCGCCCATGGCAAACATTCCTCAGTCAGTCCGCGATCTCCTGGCGACAGGGCCTTTGGGCCACCTGGCGACGATCGATCCCGATGGGAAGCCGCACATCACCCTGACCTGGGCCGGGTTCGATGGAGACGAACTCGTCTTCGCCACGTTTCCAGATCAGCACAAGATCGAAAACATGCGTCGCGATCCACGAGTGACGGTCTCGTTTCAGGCCCAGGAAAACACGGGCCAGGGCCTCCACCCTTATGCGGTTATCAGCGGTCGGGTCCGTCTCACCGAGGGCGGCGCCCTAGATGTCATGGATCGGTTGGCCCCTGCCTACATGGGACCGGGGGCCAAGTTTCCGATGCGAGATGTTCCACCGGGGTTTGTCGTGCACCTGACCGTCGACCGAATCTACGGCGTCGGTTCGTGGGGCCACGACTTCTAACCGGTCAAAAAACGGGCTAGCTCCTGAGATCGAGAACCGCCCGGGCCAGGGGAACTGCCCTCTCGCACAGTGAGCCGTCAAGGACATCCGAGCCCTGGTTCTCTTCCAGCGGCAGGACCGATACGTAGACGACCCTGTTGCCCGACCGGGCCAGGACTCCACCGAAGATGTTGAAACCGGCGTCGGTGCAGAACGCTTCGTCACCAAGACCGGCCACATCCTCTCCCTTGAAGGCGTCGCTTTCAACGGTGATTGAACCGGACGCGTCAGAACTACTGGAGACCACCTGCCCGTCGGCGACGTCCTTGGCATTGGCGAACACCTCCTCGGCGTCGCCTCCCTCGTAGACCGAAACCCACGCCTGGGTGCTCGAGTCGTCGCTGCTGATGAAGCAAAACGGTTCGTCGGCGAGGAGTCGGGTATCCCTGATGATTCCCAGGACGGTTCCGAGGGCGGAGTCTCCCGACTCGACGCTGACCGAGACGCCCAGGGCAACGGAAGCCTCAGCATCGGTGACGAAGTCACAAGAGTCAGATGTGCTCAGTTCATCGTCGATGTTGTCGACGAAGCGGCTTATGCCAAAGAAGACGACTGCCAGAACCGCGATCACCACGAGAACAACGACTACTCCACCGATGATGGCGGCTTTGGCACATCCGCTCATCCCCGAACGCGGCGGTGGTGGCGGAGGGGCGGCGGCGGGGATTTGTGGAGTTGGGTCTCCCAGCACCGTCGGCGTGGGTGGTTCCAGCGGTGACTGAGAGGGCTGGCCCGGTGGGAGCATTCCCTCTGGTGGTTGCTCGGGCGGAAGGGTCCCGTCGGTCACGGTCCGATGCTAGGTATCGCTTCGATGGCCCGTGTGGCCCAGAAGCCTCAGTTGAGCACCTGGTCAGGTCCTCCCGAAGCGGTCGAACTGCGGCAACTCCACGTTGTGTTCGCCGATCAGCCGGTCGACCGACTCGATGGCGCCGGTCAGATCGAACGGTGTGGCCTCTTGCCAGGGGTCGGCCTGCAATCGATCCAGGTCCTCACGCAGCCTGAACTGGGATGGTTCAGTTTCCTCAAGTTCGTCCCAGGCTATGGGCATGGCGATGGGCGCTCCATCGCGCGGTCGCAGTGAATAGGGAGACACTCCGGTTGCCCCGAAGCCGTTGCGAAGCCAATCGACGAAGACTCGGCCCCGGCGTTCCTTCTTGAGAAACTCGGTGGTTAGTCGCTCAGGGTGGCGCAGTGACAACAAGTGGGCCGCGGCCAGCGCGAACCGGCTCAGTGAATCGAACGAGATGGTCGGGGCGAGAGGCACGACCACGTGAAAGCCCTTCGATCCAGTGGTCATGAGCCACGACGGAACCTGGAGTTCGGAGAGCAAGCGGTGGACCTCGGTGGCCCCGAACCGGGCGCCATCCAGGTCGCCGTCAGTCGGGTCGAGATCGAACACAAGCCGATCGGGATGCTCAAGGTCGCGCGTTCGGAAGCACGGGATGTGGAATGTGATGGTGTTCTGGTTGGCCAGGTAGAGCAGTCCTTCGAGATCCGAGATGGCCGGGTAGCTGACGGTTCCGCCCTGTTTGGGGAGGTCGACTCGCTCGATGAACGCAGGAAACCCCTTGCCGGCGTTCTTCTGCATGAACCCGGGCTTATCGATCCCGGCCGGGAATCGCTGGAGGGTGAGCGGGCGTCCGATCATATGGGGCAGCATCTTCTCGGCGGCGGCCAGGTAGTAGGCCACCACCTCACCCTTCGCTACCCCGTCCTGGGGGAAGAGGATCTTCTGAGGATTCGAAACTTCGATCAGGCGGTGATTCTCCCACCTCTGGGTAGTGGGTCAGGTTGAGCTGAATACGTAATTCGGTCTGAGAGTCCCGGAAACCGGGAGTCTCGGGCCAGGTTTCGTCTGATCCGGGAGCGGTGCGCCAAATTTGTCGACGAGGCCAGCTGAATCCGGTTCCCTTCGCTGATGGATTGGACAAACCTCAAGCCTTGGAAGGTTGAACCCGTGCCTTCGCTCAAACTGACTCACTACCCACCTCTGTCGCTGGACGCCCGGTGGGATACCATTGACGGTCTCAGTGACCGACACCCGCGCACCCCTGGATCCCACCGAATTCGGCCCCAACATGTGGCTCGTCGATGAGATGTACCGCCAGTTCCTCGACGATCCGGACTCGGTGAGTGAGGCCTGGCAGGAGTTCTTCGAGGACTACGAACCCCACTCGGCGGTATTGAAGAAGGCTGTTGGAACGCCGGACGCGGAGGCAGCGACGATCGGCGCTCCGGCTGAGACGCCGGACGCAAAGGAAGAGTCGCCAGACATAACGGCAGAGACGCCGGACGCAAAGGCAGAGACGCCAGACGCCAGACGCCAGACGCCAGAACTGGAAACTCGACCGATCGAGCTTCAAGCCTCGAGCCCCCCGCCTCAAGCCTCAGAAGCTGAGACCTCAAACCTCAAGCCTCAAACCTCGAACCTCGAACCTCGAACCGACGCGCCTCAAACTGCTCCGCCCTCGGCCGACGGGCAACCGGTCTTCTCCCAACTCCGGGGGGCGGCCGCCGTCGTCGCCGAGCGGATGGAGGCCAGCCGCGACATCCCCACCGCCACTTCGGTCCGCACCATCCCCGCCAAGCTCCTCGAGGTGAATCGCCAGATCATCAACAACCAGTTAAAGCGTCTCACTCAGGGTGGGAAGGTCAGTTTCACCCATTTGATCGGCTGGGCGATAGTGAAGGCCCTCAAAGAGGCGCCCGACCTCAACGTCGCATTCGCCGAGATCGATGGCAAGCCCCACATCGTTCGCTACCCCCACATCGTTCTTGGCCTGGCGATCGACATGGAGCGGAAGGACGGCAGCCGTGGTTTGGTCGTCCCCAACATCAAGGCGGCACAGGCCCTCGGCTTCAAGCAGTTTTGGGTCATGTACGAGGAGTTGATTCACAAGGCCCGATCCAACCGGCTCAGCCCTGACGACTTCGCCGGAACCACGGCCACCCTCACCAACCCCGGAACCATCGGCACCGTCCAGTCGGTGCCGCGGTTGATGCCCGACCAGGGTGTCATCATCGGCGTGGGAGCGATCAGCTATCCGCCGGAGTATCTGGCCGCGGATGCCGCGTTCCTAGCCCGTCAAGGAATCGGCCGCATCGTCACATTGACGTCGACGTACGACCACCGCGTAATCCAGGGCGCTCAATCGGGAGAGCTACTCGCCCGGATCCACTCCTTACTTCTTGGCGAGGGGGCGTTCTACGACGAGATTTTCGCTTCGCTGGCAATCCCCTACACGCCGGCCCGCTGGGCTACCGACGACAACCCTCCCATCGGAAGCCCGGACTGGGCCGACAAGCAGGCCAACGTCTCCCGGCTGATCAATGCTTATCGGGTCCGCGGTCATCTCATCGCCGACCTCGATCCCCTCCGCCAGAACCCACCGCGGATGTATCCCGAACTGGACCCGTTGTTCTACGGCCTCACCATCTGGGACCTCGATCGCGACGTTGCTACGGGAGGTATCGAAGGCACTCAGGTGATGCCCCTGGGCACAGTGCTCGCCCGGCTGCGCGACGCCTATTGCCGGACCGCCGGCATCGAATACATGCATATGCAGGAGACCGACCAGAAGCGATGGATTCAGGAGCGGGTCGAAGTGCCGCGGGTAGAGCTCTCCCAAGATGAGAAGCGACGCATCCTTCGCAAGCTCAATCAGGCAGAAGCCTTCGAGCGCTTCCTCCACACGAAGTATGTCGGGCACAAGCGGTTCGGGCTCGAAGGCGCTGAATCCGTGATTCCGATGCTCGACTCGCTCCTCACGGCGGCGGCGGCGGCCGGAATGGAGGAGGCGGTCATGGGTATGGCCCATCGCGGGCGTCTCAACATCCTCGCCAATGTCATTGGCAAGGACTACGACAAGATGTTCCGTGAGTTCGAGGGTGATCTCGATCCCGAGACCACCGGCGGCTCGGGTGACGTCAAATACCACCTCGGCTTCTCGGGCAAGTACGAAACCGCCGACGGCTCGATGGTCGGAGTGCAACTGGTCGCCAATCCGAGCCACCTGGAAGCGGTCGATCCAGTGCTGGAGGGTGTGGTCCGGGCCAAGCAGGAGAAAAGAGGTCCGCAGGGTCACAAGCAGGTGCTGCCAATCCTGATCCACGGCGACGCTGCATTTGCCGGTCAGGGCGTTGTCGTCGAGACATTCCACCTTTCCCAGCTGCGGGGCTACCGGACCGGGGGGACGGTTCACATTGTCATCAACAACCAGGTGGGCTTCACCACATCAACCCTCGATGCCCGCTCGAGCTTTTACGCCACCGACGTCGCCAAGACCGTGGCCGCTCCGATCATCCACGTCAACGGCGACGACCCCGAGGCGGTATGGCGAGTGGCACAGCTCGCGTTCGCGTTCCGGGGGGCGTTCAACCGCGACGTCGTGATCGACATGATTTGTTACCGGCGCCGAGGGCACAACGAGGGCGACGAGCCGTCCTACACGCAGCCGTTGATGTACAAGCTGATCGACCAGATGCGCTCTGTGCGAAAGCTGTACATGGAACGACTCGTCAACACCGGCGACATCTCGGTCGAAGACGGTGAGGCGTTACTCCAGGAGTTCCATGAGTTCCTTGACCGCGCTTTTCAGGAGACTAAGCAGTCCGCCCCGGCCCCGCCGCCCCAACGCATTCAACCAATGGGCGGAGAAGAGCCGGTTACCGCCGTGTCTTTCGAGGAGCTCGACGAGGTCCTTCGATTCTGCACCGTTCCTCCCGCGGACTTCACGGTCCACCCGAAACTGGTCAAGATGATCGACGAGAGGGCGAATTCCATTTCGGTCGGGGCGATCGACTGGGGTACGGCCGAGACACTGGCGATCGGATCAATAGCCCGCCAGGGATTGCCGGTTCGCCTGGCCGGTGAGGACTCCCGGCGCGGAACCTTCAGCCACCGTCACGCCGAGCTGACCTGTTACGAAACCGGCGTGGAGTGGACGCCGTTGCAGCTCCTAACGGCCGGGGTCACCAGAGTGCGCGTAGTCGACTCGCCGTTGTCAGAATTTGCCGCAGTCGGGTTCGAGTACGGCTACTCGGTCGAGTGGCACGAGGCCTTCGTCGCCTGGGAGGCGCAGTTCGGCGATTTCGGCAACGGCGCCCAGGTCATCATCGACCAGTTCATTGCCGCCGGCGAGGCCAAGTGGGGCCAGCAGTCAGGTCTGACACTGCTCCTTCCGCATGGATACGAAGGTCAGGGGCCCGAGCACTCTTCCGGGCGCATCGAGCGCTTCCTCGGGTTGTGCGCCAACGAGAACATGAGAGTCGTGGTGCCGAGCACCACCGGGCAGTATTTCCACCTTCTGCGGCGTCAGGCCCTGCTCCGCCCCCGGAAACCCCTGATCATCTTCACCCCCAAGTCGTTGCTGCGCACTAAGGAGTCGTTTTCCCCGGTTGAGGTCTTTACGACTGGTCGTTTCGAGCCGGTCCTGGAGGACGGGGTCGCGTCCACAGGAGCCCGGAGACTGGTGCTCTGCTCAGGAAAGGTCTACCACGACCTCGCCCGCCGCCGGGCTGAAGCCGAACTGACCGACGTTGCCATCGTGCGGCTCGCCCAGCTCTACCCTCCCGAAACCAGTGCGCTGTCGGACCTCGCTGCCCGACACCCGGGAGCCGAACTGGTCTGGTGTCAGGAAGAGCCGGAGAACATGGGGGCCTACAGGTTCCTGTGGTTTCACCTTCGTCAGATCTTTGGTCGCGAGCCGGCCTACGCGGGACGGAAAGCATCTGCCTCTCCGGCTACCGGGTCAAACAAGGTCCATCACGTGGAACAAGCCGCCCTGGTCAATTGGGCCTTAGGGCTCTAAGCCCCGTATCTGGATGCGATCAATCGTCAGGTAGCTTCGGCGTATGACGACCACGTGCCCGAGTTTCAGCGAGGCCGCTGTATGTGGGGTCATTGATCCTGGTGGTTGTGGTCTCTACTTGCTGTCGTCCTCATCGGAGCCATCCACCTTCCGTTTCCTTTCGAAGGCGATCACGCCTACTTCGCGGTTGTCGCCTCGGCAATGCAGGATGGGGCGCGTCTCTACGTCGACGCGTGGGACATAAATCAGCCGGGATCTTCCTCTTCTACCCCGCGGCCGGCTCATCGTTCGGCTTCACGGAAATTGGGATACATCTCTTCGAACTGCTCTATTGGGTCGTGTTTCGGTGGTGTTGCGGGCCACCGTCGGCCGCCGCATGGCCAGCCCGGTCATTGCCGCGCTGCTCCCGATATTCACAATAGGTGGGTATTACCTGCTGTCCGATCGGGGGAAGCTGATGAAGGTCGAATCTCTAGCCGCTCTCCCGATCTTCCTGGCGATGTAGTTCGCCTATCGGTTCACGACTCAATCCAACAGGTGGTTGTTGTTCGCTTCAGGAGTGGCCGGGGGGATAGCGGTCTCGTTCAAGCTGGCCCTGGGCGTGGTGCTCATCCCGATATGGCTGTTGATTCTGTTCTTTCTGATCAAGGATCGCGACCGGGCGTGGTGGAAGGTCACGGGAGAGGCTATTTCGCTGGGCGTGCTCGGCGCGATGGTCCCGATCGATCTATTGGTGGCTCTCCTTAGTCGCTGGGGGATTCTGGACATCGCCATTGAAACTGCGTTCGTGTACCCGTTTCGGCACCTCGACGTTCCTGTTGCGCCAATGAGACGGCTGTTCACCGGCTTTAGATGGCTCGTCCTGGGCTTTGGGAGCGACGAGTCACCGGGGCTGGTGCCAACCGGAGGTCGAAGAGGATTCTGCTCGTCGGGATCATTGTCATGGTGATTCCATCGGTGGTCTTTCTCATGAGCAGGTCAGCGACATTGGTGGCGGATGGACTTGCCCTAAATCCGACCCAGCGACTCGCCCTCCAAACCACATTCAGCAACGGTTCCTACGGCCAGATCGCGGCCGACGTCGAGTTCCAGAAGTCACGCAGGAGCCTACAAGGACCGATCTTCGTAGTCGGTGACCCTGTCTACTACTGGCTAGCCGATCGCCGACACGCCATTGTCCAGCGCGGATGGACACTCGAGTATTACTTCCCCGAACAGTGGCGAGCCATGGCCGCGGAAGTCGACTCTCCTCTGCCCGTTTACGTGTTCGTGAGTCATGACTAGGAGGGATTGATCGGTCTCGACGGCGCCGAGTTCGCTGCTGTTCTTGAGGAGCGGTACGAATTTCTGCAGGAGTCGGAGACTGGTACCTGGTTCGAACAAACCGGTTGATACCTTCAACTCACGCTTCCAGGGGAGGCAGGTAGTGGGCCCTGTGGAAAACCCCACCACGCACCGTGACCTCCCAGGTTGATCCCTTCTTGCAATCGAAGTCCGACTTCAGGGTCATTCCCTTGTTGACCATCCAGTCCAGCACCGCCGGAATCACGTCGCCATGGGAACAAAGCACCGCGTTGGTCCCGATCAAGCTGCGCAGGAGGTCGCGGGTGGCCTTACCGCCCTCACCTTCGGCCAGGGCCGCGTGTTC
>DATLEZ010000148.1:0-14963 GCA_035525055.1 Acidimicrobiia bacterium
ATTCGCGGATCAGCTTTCAGCACCTCGCGGCGCTCTCGAACAACCGACCGGGTCAGCCGGATCTCGACGAGATCTGCCTCTTCAAAATGGGCGATCTCCTTGCCGTGCACCCAATAGGCGAGGTCATCCTTGAACATGGACCGGCTCTCGACCACCCCATCGAGAGCGGTGATCGCCTCTCTGAGGGTATCGATCATGGATACCAGTCTCCCAGCGGATGGCATCGGTCGGCCAGCGGACACCGATCAACCATTCCGGAGTGAGAACGCTCACGGAGCGAGTTGCACTAGATCGGCACTGCGTGCGGCTCAGAACTGGCGGGATGCGTGGGTGACGAAGTCGAGATCGGCACCGGACGCGCGTTGTGCGCTGAAGGCCAGGCCCCCCCAGAACTGACCCTGTCCGGGGGTCTTCGGACAGTCGGGGGGCGTGACGGCTGGACTGTCAGAGCCGGCTGAATTGATCCGGGAACCGTCTGAGTCTTTACCCTTGTGGCCATGACGATCAAGCGGATGGACAACGTCGGCATCGTTGTTGACGACCTCGAGGCTGTTTCCGCGTTCTTTGTCGAACTTGGCCTGGAGCTGGAGGGCCAGGCGACAGTTGAGGGACGATGGGTGGACCGCATCGTCGGGCTCGACGGGGTCCGAAACGACATCGCCATGCTGCGGACTCCGGATGGGCATGGCCGGCTTGAGCTGATCAAGTTTCACACGCCGCCGGCTACCACCGCTGAGCCGAACGCACCGGTGAACACACGGGGCATACGTCGGATCATGTTCGCCGTCGATGACATAGAGGACGTCCTTGCTCGCCTCCAGGCGCAAGGCGCCGAGCTCGTCGGCGAGGTGGTGCAGTACGAGGACAAGTATCTGCTTTGCTACGTCCGCGGCCCGGAAGGCATCATCGTCGCGCTGGCCGAGGAGCTCAGCTGAAGCGTTCGAAGCCGGTCACGCCCCGGACGACAAGTGCTCTTTCTCGTAGTAGGCGCGGCCTCTGCCGAGGTATGCGAGTTGGTACGGCGGCAAGCTCTCCACTCATGAGGCTGCGGATCGGGTTGGCGCGATCCTCCTACGCATCACACAGTGATTCTTGCCCTTGGGCCGCTCGTACTCGAAGCCGGCCTGTTCGAAGAGGCGACGGGTGCCGTTGTAGAGGAACGAGGCCGAGACCTTTTCTCCCTGGTTGTCGTACGGGTACGCCTCCACGATGCCACCTCCGGCCTCAGCGATGAGGTCTAGCGCACCCCGTAGAGCGACTGCTGATACACCGTCGCGCCGGTAATCCCGGTCCACGAAGAAGCAGGTGAGCCGGCACTCGGGGCGCTCGGCTAGCCCGGCCTCGACCTCCTTGCGGTGAGTGATAGTGGGCAACTCCTCCGGGGTGCCGTACTGGCACCACCCCACCGCGCGATCACCGTCGAAGACCACCGCAGCGTGTGCCTGACCCTCGTAGACCAGTCGCTGCTTCAGGGCGCGATTGCATTCGACGCTCTGTCCCCTCTCAGGAGACTTCGGGTGGAAATATAGGCACCAGCAACCGCCCCAGACCCCGTTGTGCCGTTCGATCAGTTGCTCATAGGCGTCCCAGGTGTCGCGGCCAAGCGGTTTGACTGTGTACTCAGCCACGTCGGCAGTGTAGACCCAATAGCGGACAGGCAACGTCCGCTATTGGCGTCTCACAAATCCCATCGACCTCGGATGGCCCCGCTCAGTTTCGGCATCGGGGAACGGAAAAGCATTCAGACTCACGTCGGCCAGGACGTAGTAACGCCACGAAGTGCCCGCGCAACGAAACGAGAAAGCCATCCAGTTTGTCGATCGTGGCCCCATAGCCCCTCAAGGGGTTTGATGGGCCGATCCTGCTGTATGAGGTTCCTATCTCCGAAGGTTGACGTGGTCCATCCGACCGAATCCCTAGTCGAGGGGTTGGAACAGTTCGATCGGATTGCCCGAGGGGTCCTCAACAAGGATCTGGTGCCCGGCGTTGCCCTTCACCATTTCACCGCGAAACGTGACACCTTCTGAGCGGAGACGGTCCACGGTTTTCCCGAGATCATCGACCAACAGTTGGAATCGATTCCACCCACCGGGCTTCGGATCGCCACCAGCCCGACCAGCGCCCCCGGCTCCAGGGGCGTTCAAGAGGAGTCGGATGTCGTCTCGTGACAGGGCGGCAAACCCGGGAGCAGCATCCATCTCGACGGTAAAATCCAGATGATCCCGATAGAACTCGATTGACTCTCTCACGTCCTCAACTATGTAGCGAATGCTGACGCCCATCGATAACTCCTTCGTGGGTATCCGGTGAAGATACCCGCTGTCTGTCGGTCCCGATCCCGGCGGATTCAATTCGATAAATTCGTCTCGTGATCTCGACCGGTTCCCAGGTGGCGCTTCGCAAAGCCACTCCCGCCGATACTGATCAAATCGCCGAGATCTGGCGTAGTGGTTGGCAGGATGGCCACCGCGGGTTCGTCCCACCGGAACTGGTCAAAGCGCGGACCGAAGAGTCCTTTCGGACCCGAGCCTCCGATCGGGTCGATGACACGACCGTGGCAATTGTCGACGGCGAGGTCGCCGGGTTTGCCATGGTCGTTGACGATGAGGTCGAACAGGTTTATGTGTCGGCTCGCCATCGCGGATCGGGCGTGGCCGCCATCGTGATGAACGAGGCCGAACGGCAGGTCAGAGCCAACGGATACCAGGTGGCCTGGCTGGCGGTTGTGGCTGGTAACGCCCGGGCCCGGGCCTTCTACCAGAAAGCCGGATGGCAGGACGAGGGCCGTTCGAGTACTCCGCCTCCGCGGCGACGGGGCCGATCGTCGTGCCGGCCCATCGTTACACCAAGACCGTCAGAGGGTCAGGCGCAAGACCCGACGGCGAGCACGCCTCGTGAGACCGTCACAGGCGATCGTCACGAGCCACCCAACCCATGCGAAGTACAACCGTTTCATCGAGATGGATCAATCCCCCGTTTGAACTCATAGCGCATGATTGGACGAGAGGGGACGTGCCGGGCGACGGTCACGAATCCTGCTCGCTCGAACGTCGAAACGTAGCCCGTGTGCGATGTGCTCGGCGTCAGTTGTGCGTCGAGGGGATAAGCCTCGAGGGCAGACGCTCCGGCTTCCTCGGCGGCCTCCAGCGCGGCGGCGATCAGAGCGGCGGTCACGCCCTTCTTCCGGTAACCCGTGCGAATGTAGAAACAGGAGATCGACCAGACAGGAAGGTTGTCGACACGCTTGAGACGCCAGGCTTGGTCGAGCCATGGCAAGGCTTCACGAGGAGTGAGCTGACACCACCCCACAGCGGAGTCGTTGTCGAAAGCAAGCAGACCGGGTGGGGGACCGTCCTTCACGACCCGATGAAACGCATCCCGGTTGTCATCTGGCTGCCTCCGGCGATATTCGCTCCCGAGTCGCCAATACATACACCAGCAGCGGCCTACGGGGCCGGTTGTGCTGAAGAGGTCATTGAGCGCAGGCCAAAGATCAGGGTTTAGTTTGCGAACGACGAACTCCACGACAGCCTCCAGCGGTCAGCGCTGATTCAAGCCATAGAGTGACGTCGTGCCAAAGGTTCGGGTCCACAACTTCGCGATCTCGGTTGCACGTCCGTTTGGGGCTGAGGGGGATCTAGACCGGGGCGGGCGGCTGGCACCCATCCGTAGCGATCATTTGCAGGGACATCAACCCGGCATTGCTCGGCTCGAAGCCGCAGGCGTCGTAGTAGAACGTTCGGAGGTCGTCGTCGAAGTCCACGTGGAGCCATTCGCAACCGGCCTCTCTCGCTTCGACCCGAGCGGCTTTGACCAGGCCGACGCCAACACCTTGGTGCCGGGCCTGGATCGCCATCATGAGGTCCTGCAGCCAGGCATGAACCGATCCGTCCCAGATGACGTTGACGAACCCGACGAGCCCGCCGTGGTCCCGAGCCGTCACCCAGCCCAGGCTGTGCCGTTCGGTCAGATCAATCCAGTTCCACTCCGACGCATCGAATAGACGGGTGTCGAAGGCTTCGGCGTGCAGCGCGTTGACCTCTTCGTTCGTGAAAGGACCGCGCCACTCGTAGAAGCGGTGTGTCACCGGCTTCAAACTCCGGCCCTCAGGCCCCGGATCTGAAGTTCGACCGCGTGGCAGGCTGCGCCGCGAATCGTGTCGGCGGCGATGATGGCTGGGTCTTCGCCTTTGCACCGTTCTTCGATTCCGAGCCGGGCGGCTTCGCCAGATTGCATCACCGGACAGCGAGGATGGAAGCGGCAGCCGCTCGGGATTCTGCGGGGGTCGGGGATCTCACCGGCGAGGATCTGTTGATCCATCTGCCTGGTCTCCGGTACGACTGAGAGCAGAGCTCTGGTGTAGGGGTGCTGGGGGTGGGCCAGCAGCTCCTCGGTCATTCCGGTCTCGACGATCCGTCCCAGATACATGACTGCGACGCGGTCGGCGATGTTCCACGCCAGACCGAGGTCGTGAGTGACGACCAGTACCGCCAGCCCCGTGGTATCCACCAGCATCCGAAGCAAGGCAAGGATCTCACCGCGGATCGAAGCGTCGAGGCTCGCCACTGGTTCGTCGGCCAGAAGCAGGCGCGGAGAGGTCACCATGGCTCCAGCGATAACCACTCTCTGTCGCTGGCCGCCCGAGATCTCATGGGGATAGCGAGGAAGGAAGCGTTCGACCGGCCGCAAGCCCGACATTGCCAGGGCCTCGCGCACCTTGGCTTCCTCGTTACCGGCAAAGCGGGCGATCCGAAGTCCTTCCGCAACGATTTCGTAGATCGTGCGGCGAGGATTGAGCGCTCCGGTCGGATCCTGGAATACCATTTGTACGGTGTCGCGTTGGCGGGCGCTCGCAGTTTCGCCTTCGAGGCGGACCGCCCCCGAAGTGATCGGTTGCAGGCCCTGGATGGCTCTGATCAACGTGGTTTTGCCTGATCCCGACTCACCCACCAGAGCGAGGACCTCGCCTTCGAAGACTCGCAGGGAAGCCCCGTCGACCGCCCGCGCCGTTCCGAACTCGACCCGCAGATCCTCGATCTCGACCAGAGGCGCATTCATGGCGCAGCCACGTGGATGCAGGCCGCCCTGCGGTCGGGGCCGGCGTCGTAAAGGGGAGGATCGATCTCGGCACACTCCTCGATCGCAACCGGACAACGGGGACGGAACGAACAACCCGCCGGAAGCTGGGAAGGGTCGGGCGGGTCGCCGGCAAGGCCGGCCGGCTTCATGCGAGACGACTGGTCGCCGATCGTCGGGAAGGCTGCTGCCAGAGCGCGCGTGTATGGATGCTGGGGATCCGTAAACACGACGTCGGAGGGTCCCTCTTCGATCATCCGCCCGCCATACATGACCCCGAGCCGGTCGCACACGTAGGTCAGGACGGAGAGGTCGTGGGTGATGAACACCATCGTCAGGCCCCGCTCGGCTCGAAGCCGCTCGAGAAGCGCCAAAACCTGGGCCTGCACCATGAGATCGAGGGCCGTCGTCGGTTCGTCGGCAACGAGGATGGTCGGATCGCACGCCAGGGCCATGGCGATCAGAACTCGTTGCCTCTGACCGCCGGACAACTGGTGGGGATACTCCCGGGCGCGGGAGGCCGGGATCCCCACTTGCTCGAGCAGGTCGCCGACTCGCTTGCTGGCGGCCGACTCGGTCGGCTCGGTCTTGTGGAGGAGTATCGGCTCGACAATTTGCGCACCGATGCGCAGAACCGGATTCAGAGCGTGCAGGGCCCCCTGAAAGACGATGGCACCCTTGGTCCAGCGCACGGCCCGCAGGCGTCCGGGCTTCATGGTCAGCACATCCTCGCCCTCGATGAGCACTTGACCGCTCACTTCGGTCCTGGGTGGCAGTAGGCGGAGGATTGCATTGACCAGCGTCGATTTCCCGCAACCGGACTCTCCCGCCAGGCCCAAAGAATCGCCACGCTGGAGGTCAAAACTCACCCCTCGCACCGCCGGAACTGTCCCCGACGCGACGGTGTAGGTGACACGCAAATCGCGCACCGCCAACACCGTATCTGCGACTTTTTCTGGCGTTTGGCGTCTGGCGTCTGGCGTCTCACCGGTTTCCGGCAAGGGTCCTCGTTCCGTCATCGTGCTCAACGCCTCTCTGCCAGTCGCGGGTCGACGATCTTCTCCAGGGTCTGGCCGATGAGAGTGAAGGCGAGAACCACAGCCACGATTCCGAGACCCGCCGGCAGGTAGTACCACCAGGCGTTGCGGCTGATGGCGCCGCTCGAGAACGCCTCCTCGAGGGTCTTTCCCCAGGAGGCGGTTCCCGGATTGCCGAGGCCGAGGAAGCTCAGGGTCGTTTCGGTCAGGATCGAGATAGGCACGCTCAGAGTCGTGTTGGCCAGGATGAGCCCGCTGACATTGGGGAGGATGTGCTGTCGAACTACGTGGAACCCTGAGGCGCCGAGCGATCGAGACCGGTCTACGAAGGCCCTCTGCTTCACCGTAAGGACCTGTGACCGAACCAGTCTCGCAGTCGACGGCCACGAGGTGATTCCTATGACGAAGATCATGATCCACACCGACCTTCCCAACACCGCCGCGAGCACGATTGCCAGCGGCAGGAAAGGGATCACGAGGAACCACTCGGTGATTCGCATCAGGGCGCTGTCGAGTTTGCCTCCGACAAACCCCGACACGATGCCGACTATCGATCCGATCGCCATGGTCAGGATGGTGGCCGCCAGGCCTACGAAGAGGCTGATGCGTGATCCCCAAACGAACTGGTCCCACACCGGACGGCGCAGTTGATCGGTCCCCAGGGGACCGAAATCACCGGGACTGGCCCACTGCGGAAGCCCGGCGAGGCGGGCTGCCACCGGATTGAGAAGCTCCCGGGAGGAGATCAACGGCGCCGCCAGCGCCATGAGCACGAACACTCCCAGGACGATGATCCCGATGCGGCCGGGAGTCGATCGCCAGAACTCCCTCAACGAGGCGGCGCCTGCCTTCCTTGTGCGTTGCCAAGCCAGGGTTCGAGCCGTGGTCATCGATATCTCGTCTGTGTCGTGGTCATTGGGGTCTTACTCGGGGATCCAGCCAGGCATATACGAGGTCGGCGATGAGGTTGAAGAGGATGACGGCCGCACTGAAGACAAGGAAAAGGCCCTGCAGCATCGGCAGGTCCGGTCCCCGGATGGCATCGGCCGTTGCCTTGCCGAGCCCTGGCCACGAGAACAAGGTCTCCACCGCGATCGCGCCTGACAGGACGAAACCCAGGTTGATGGCACTGAGCGTGACGACCGGGAGCAGAGCGTTGGGGAGAGCGTGACGGTTGCGCACCTGGATGTCACGCAGGCCTTTGGCTCGGGCCACGGTCAGATAGTCCTCGCCTATCACGTCGATCAGCGAGCTGCGGGCGACGATGGCGTACTCACCGAGGTACGCCAGGGTCAGCGTGAGACCGGGGAGGACCAGGTGATGGGCCATATCGAGGAGTCCGGCCAAACCGGTTTGGGTGCTGCCGACGCCGACCATCCCTCCCACCGGGAACCATCCCAGAACCACTGCCCCGCCTACCAGTAGGAGCATTCCCAGCCAGAAGTCAGGCATCGAATACAGGATCATGGTCGAGGTGGTGATGGAGTAGTCGCTCTTGGTGCCCCGCCGCCACGCCGCGACTACTCCGCCGGCGGTTCCGATCAACGCCGACAGAATCGCAGACGATCCGACGAGCAAAACCGTCGCCGGAATCTTGCCTTTGATGTCGTCCCACACCGGCTGGCGGCTCGAATAGGACAGGCCCAGGTTGAGCTGCGCGGTCTCTCGCAAGTAGAGGACGAACTGTTCGGGGACGGACTTATCGATCCCGAACTCCCGCCTCAGTTCGTCGAGGCGCTCCGCGGGGATGTTGCGACCACGAAAGAGAGTGGCTACCGGATCCCTCTGGACAACTCGAAAGAGGAAGAAGTTGAAGACGAGCACGAAGATCAGGGTGAGGATCGACCCCACCACTTTCTTCGTGATGAATCCGCCTTTCATCCGGGCTGCACGAGAGGCGGTTACTCCCGCTCGTCAGCGGTCGTCCCCCGTCGTCGGGCGGCAGCGACGGCTACCCCGCCGCCGATGAGCACGACGGCCGCCCCGATAACAATCGGAACCCAGTTGGTGCCGCCATCGGCCCCGCCGCCGACCGGTGTCAGGTTGATGTATGACGGCGAACTATTGGAGAACATCACCGGGCCAACGTCGGCCGGCTGCTTGATCCATCCCTCAAATCGATCTGTCCGGTACGCCTGGAGATCCGGTGAGTACTCGATCGGGATATAGACCGCGGCGTCGTACAGGATTCGGAGCATCTGGTGGACTAGATCCCGCCGAACCTGCGGGTCAAGTTCCTGGTTCTGCTGGGTATAGAGAGCGTCCCACTCGGGATTCGACCAGTTGGCATCGTTGTAGTTACCAAGTTCGTCCGATGTGAAGTACGAGAGCATGGGTGAGGGGTCGACAAACGGGACCCATCCCCACGCAAACGTGTCGTAATCGCCGTTGACAATCATCTCGAAGAGTTGTCCTCCGTCGGCGGGAACCAGTTCCACTCCGATGCCGATGCTCTCCATCCACCCCACGAACAGGTCGCCGATCGGCGGGTACGTGGACGAGTCGGTGTTGACACCATGGCGGAGGACGATCGGGTCCCCGCCACCCGGCATCTCTCGAATGCCATCGTTGTCGGTGTCGAGATAGCCACCATCATCGAGGATCTGGTTGGCTCGGTCGATGTCGTAGGTGAACTGCTCGTCAGCCGGGATCTCGGGTATCCAACTCGGATCGGCCGACGGGCTGATGGTCGTAGCCGGTTCCGCGAAGCCTGACAGCACGTCTTCGATGACGGCTTCCTTGTCGATTGCATAGTTGATGGCCCGGCGCACCTCCAGATCCAGAAGGGCCGGATGGGGCTGACCTTCGGCGGCCCCGCCGTTAATTGCGATCTCGTCGAAGCCCCCCTGGTAACCGATTACGACTTCGATGTTGGGATCGGCTTCGAGGGCGTCCACTGAAGCCGCGGCAATACCATGGGCGGCGTCGATCTGGCCCTGCTGGAGGGCGGCTACCATTGCTTCGTCGTTCGTGTAGATCTGGAAGACAACGCCGTCGATCGTCGGCCTCCCTTGCCAGTAGTTGGGATTGGCTGTCATCCGGATGAATTGCTCTTCGGCGTACTCCTCGAGGACGAAGGGCCCGCTGCCAACCCCATCGAGAGCTTCGTAAGACACGACAGCTTCACCATCGGGGGCGATCGGCTCCCAAATATGACGGGGAACGATGTACACGTCCATGGTCGGTAGCCGCGGATCGGGAACCGAAGTCGTGATCGTCAGGGTCGTATCGTCCACCGCTACTGCGTCCAGGTTTTGCACGGTCGAGATGTGGTTCGACCATCCCTGATCGCGGGATGTGTTGATGGTCCAGGCGATGTCGTCTGCGGTCAAAGGCTCCCCGTCCGACCACAACAATCCGTCGCGGAGGGTGTAGGTGTAGATGAGCCCGTCGGCGGATGCTTCCCATGACTCGGCCAATCCAGGGATGACGGCGAAGTCTTCGGCAGCCTTGTCGGTCAATGTCGCGTACATGAGGTTCCAGTACTCATAGACGCTTACCTCGAAGCCGGCGGTGACGTTGAGGGTGCTCCACGGCTGGCCGAGGCCCACCCTGAGGATGGCCTCGGCTTCCTCCTCCTGGGCGCCGGCCATAGGAGCCGCAACCAGTAAACCCGCGACCACGAGCAGAATTGCAAACCGTCTCATCACGTGCCCTTCTTCCAGTTTTGGAGTGCTCGGAGGGTAGATCGGCATCGACCGCTTTGGTTCGCAGGACCGGACTCGTTTCTAGTCAAGATCGAGCTCGATCATCGGGGCGGTCTTAACCAGGGCGTCAAACTCGGCCTGGGTCGAGTACCACCGGGCGGCTCCGTCGGAGAAAAAGCGGCTCCTGAACGGCTGGTCGGGGACAGCCGAGGCACTGGCGGGGAAGTCTCCGTGCCGGGTTTCGATCACTACGCGAGGATTGGCGAGGATGTTGGCGTACCAATCACGTCGTCCGGGGGTGCCGGTGATGATGAACCGGTCTTCGAAGTAGAACCACCAGATCTCGACCCGTTGCGGTTGACTGCTTTTGCGTCCGATCGTTACCAGGTCGACCGTTCGGGTCCGGGCCAGTCGAATGACGGTTGTTGTATCAGGCGGCATTGTCGATTCGAGGCTTGGGAGGGGGCGAGGCTAGGGGCGACCGGGTTTAGTCCCGCGCATGCCGTTTCAGGGCGCCTCGATCCACCTTTCCGAGGTGGGTCTGGGGGAGTTCATCCACGAATATCACACGCCGGGGGTATTTGTAGGGTTCGAGCCGGTCGAGGACGTGCTGTTTCAGTTCCGCCTCCGAGACAGTGGCTGAGGTGACGACGAACGCAGTCGGCTTCAAGAGGCCATCGTCATCCTCGAACGGCACTACCGCACATTCCTTGACAGCAGGATGCTCGAGGAGACATGACTCGACCTCCTGGGGGCTCAGCCACTTTCCCTTCACTTTGATTGCGTCGTCGGCCCGGCCCCGATGAGTGACGTAGCCATCGGTATCGATTGAGATCAAATCTCCGCCGACGAACCACTCGCCTCGAAATGCCGCTGCGGTTTGGGCTTCGTCCTCCCAGTAACCCTGCCCTAGGGAGTCGCCCTTTACCCACATCCGGCCGACCTCGTCTGCCGCCATTTCCTGCCCGTCCTCGTCGCAGGCCTTCACTTCGAACCCGTTCACCACCCGTCCCACCGTTCCAACTTTGACGTCGCCCAACCGGTTGGTAACGAAGATGTGCCACATCTCGGCCGTACCGAGACCGTCGAGGAGTTCGATTCCGAACCGGTCTCTCCACCGGTAGTAGAGCGTCTCCGGGAGGGCTTCGCCGGCTGAGGTGGCGAACCGGAGCGACGACAGGTCGGCATCGGCGGCGGCAGGATCGGAAATCATCGCGTTGATGGCCGAAGGACCGGTCACAAGGATTGTCGGCCGATGACGTCGGATCTGGTCGAAGAGAACGGCGGGCGTTGGTCGGTCCGGGAAGAGGACGGTGGCTGCCCCCACCGAGAACGGGAAGAGCAAGTTGGCCCCGGTCGCGTATCCAAAGAACAGTCTCGGCACCGAGATCGTCACATCATCGGGTTGGTAACCGAGGGTTTCGCGGGCATAGCGCTCGGTGGTGTTGACGAAGGAGCCATGCGTCTGAACGACGATCTTGGGAACTCCGGTGGTGCCGCCCGAAAAGAGCCAGATCGAGGGGTCGTTGCGACGGGTCGCAGCAGTGGAGAAGACGGCATTCCCTGGTTCGATAGCACCGGAGTCGAGGATCAGAGGAAAGGGCGGGTGCCGGCTGACGGCACTGGCGACGGCGAGGGCCTCGAGGTGGGCAGGCGCCACGACCGCGACCGGGGCGCGGGCGCCATTGAGGATTGCAGCCAGATGATCAGGTTTGAGCTCAGGGTTGATCATCACGGCCACAGCACCGACGCCGAGGATTCCGAACAAGGCCGCCACATATTCGGCGACGTCGGGGAGGGAGATGAGGACTCGTTGGCCACGTTCGACCCCGAGTTGCTGGAGCCGACGTCCCATCCCGGAAGCCAGGGCGGCAACGTCGTCGTAGGTGACTGATCCATCGTCGGATCGAATCGCCTCGCGACCTCCCTGTCCCTCTCGGATCAGGTCGTACAGGAAGTAGTCGGCCATGTTGAGCAATGGCTGCTCCATCAAGCGAGCCTAGGGCATGGCCCGCTCCCTATCTTGGGCCCCATGAAAATCGGAGTTCAACTCCCTGAGATCGAGTACGAGGCGAGTTGGAAGGAAGTGGCGGCGATGGCTCGCCTGGCAGAAGACGTCGGCCTGGACTCGATCTGGCTCGGGGATCATTTGCTTTACGACCTGCCCGGTGGGCGCAAGGGACCGTGGGAGGCATGGTCGATGCTGGCCGCGCTGGCGGCAGTTACGGAACGGGTTGAACTAGGCCCCCTGGTGGCAGCACTTCCGTTTCACAACCCGGCTGTGTTGGCCAAGAAGGCTGCCACGGTCGATGAGATCAGCGGGGGCCGTCTCATCCTCGGGGTCGGGGCGGGCTGGAACCCGGTGGAATTCAAGGCATTCGGATTGCCGTACGACCGCAGGATCTCGCGTTTTGCCGAAGCATTCACCATTGTCCGAACCCTTCTGTCCGAAGGTCGTCTCGACTTTCGAGGTGAGTTCTACACCCTCGTCGATTGCGAGCTGCTGCCACGACCTACCCGCCCCGGCGGCCCACCCCTCCTGATCGGTTCCAGCGGCCCACGGATGCTTGCCCTGACCCTGCCCTACGTCTCCGCCTGGAACTCCTGGTATTCAGACTTCGACAACGACCCCACCCGGGTTGCGTCGCTGATCGAAACGATCGATGGAGCGTGTCGCTCGGCAGGGCGCCCGCCCGAAGAGGTCGCCAAGACCGTGGCGGTCTACATCGGCTTCGACGGCACCCCCAGCCGGCGCACCGGCGGCAATCCGCTAGGTGGCACCGTTGAAGAGATCGTTGCCCATCTGCGGGTCATCGCCGCTGCCGGGGTCAGTCATATTCAGGCAGTGCTCGACCCGATCGTCCCAGAATCGATCGAGAAACTCGGTGAGATAAGCGCTCGCTTCAAAGGCGGCAGTTAGCCTCCAGCCGACCTCAGAAGGAGACCGACCCTTGCGCAACGCGGCTTTGTGGCTGCACATCATCGGAGCAAGCATGTGGCTCGGGACCAACGTTGCCCAGATGTTGATCGGGCCGAAGCTTGTCAACGGTGGGGCCGGCCTGCCATGGCTCAGGGCGGTAGACAAAGCCAGCGGGCCCATCTACGGATCAGCCTCGGTCTTGATCCTGCTGACCGGCATCTACCTCGTGCTCTCCAATGACGCCTTTTCATTCGGGTCGGCATTCGTCGGCATCGGTATCGCCGTAGTGATCGTTGGCGGTGCCCTGGCCGGACTGGTGTTCAACCGCAAGACCCGTCAGGCGATTGGATTCTTCGAAAGCGGCGACACGGCCAAGGCGATGCCCGTCTACAAGTCGATCAGCTCGTGGGCGGTGCTCGACACGGCCCTGGTTGCCTTCGCCATCCTCGCCATGGTCGCCAAATGGGGTCTCTGAACCCAAAAACCCGCTTCTTGTGACGGTTTGCCTACCGCCTAGGGGGTGAACCGTCACAAGAAGGAGGTTTTTTAGCCTCTGGTCGATAGCGGGGGAGTTTCGGCTGCCCGGCGCAGGCCGGTGGCGAGCAGGAAGAAGCCGAGGGTCAACGACGAGATCGCGATCCCGGCGGCGATGATGATGTTCCACTGCAAGCCGCCCGAAAAGAGCTGGGTGGTCATCGCCCAATAGATCAGGGTGCCCCAGTCGCTTTTCGAAGCGGAGTAGGCGAGCCAAGCCAGGAAACCCTGGGTCACGATCGCTCCTCCTGCACCGAGCACTGCATAGACACCGGCCAGGGGAAGCAGGGAAGGAACCAGGTGACGAAAGATGAGCTGGCGCCGGCTCGCCCCGGCCACCCGGGCGGCTTCGACGTACTCGGCCCCCATGAGCGGCAGGGCCTGGCTGCGCAGGACCAGGGCTCCGCTGGATGCCCCGGTCAGCGCCCCGAATATCAGACCGAACAGAGCCGGCGTGAGCCGGTCGGCGCGTGGGTCAGCCCCCAGGATCAGCATCACGACGGGAATCGGGACGAATAGCGCACCGTCGATCAGGACGTTGACGACGCGTCCCACCCGTCGATAGGACGCCACCACTGATGCCAGGGTGAGAGCAAGAATCGCTGAGGCGAAGGCAGCGGTGGCAGCGGCTATCAGCGAGGGCCCGGTGCCGGCCAGCAGCATCGAGAGGGCGTCTTTGCCAAAGCCATCGGTGCCCAGTGGATGCGCCCAGCTGATCGGGGCCGGATGCGTCGTGCTCATGTCGAACCCGGCCCGAGGGTCGTAGATGTTTCGGGGCCAAACCGTGGCGAACAGGATCGGCTGGGCCAGCGCGGCCAGTACGAAGCAGATGACAATGGCCAGGCCGATCTTGGCGGTCGGCTGGGCGAGGACGGCCCTAATCCATCCTCGCAGCCACCCTTGTCGCTTCGGAGCCCCCCGATATTCAAAGCTGGTCGTCTCCATCGCTCGATCATCCACCTACGCGGCCTCCGCCGTAACTCTCGGGTCCAGCGCCAGGTGGACGACATCGACGATCAGCCGGACGATCAGGGCGATCACACCAATGGCGACAACCCCACCGACTGCCAGGGGTGTATTGCGCTGTTGGAAGCCGGTCAGGAAGATCGTTGAACTGAGACCGGGGATCTGCACCGACCGGGCTCCAATCGAGGCGAAGGCCCTTTCGACGATGACGAGGCCGCCGAGCGCGTAAGGCAGGCTTGCCGCCATCCGGCTGATAGCGGGGAGCAACGTGGCCCGTCCGGCGTGGCGGTGGCGGATCATGCCGGGCGACAGCCCTTTGGCGCGGGCGGCGTGCGAATAGGGCGCGTCGGCCGTTCCGGTCATGGCCGCAGCGACCACAAGGATGACTTCACCGGCCGTGGTAAGGGTTAAAGCGAACAGTGGAATTGACAGGAACCCCACGACGTCGACGATCCGCGGAATCAATCCGAATTGCCACCAGGCTCCGACCACGAGTGCCAGGAGGATCGGGGGCCCTAGCCAACGGAGCCAGCGGTGCCTTCCCAGGCGCACGGTTCGGGAGATCCAGACCATGGCGATGCCGGCAAGGAGGAGTCCGGCTATTACCCACCACAGCACATTGACCGGGGCGGGCGGGGTATCCCACATCACTTCGTCGAGATGGCGCAGGCGGTCGTACATCGTCACGCCGATGACGGTGAATCCGACGTTGGCGATGACCAGCGCCATCCACGGAGGAAACACGCTGGTGGCGGCGGCGGCCGCCATGAGGGTTGGGGAGAC
>DATLEZ010000149.1:0-39696 GCA_035525055.1 Acidimicrobiia bacterium
GGAGCCCCCACCATGTCGCGCCCTGGCACCGAGCCCCCCAGGAGACGAACCAGGACCTTGAGTGAGCCAGCCTCGCCGAGCTGGTTCACCAGCGCCCGCGTCCCGGCTTCAGGTGTCCAAGCCACCCAGGGAGGCTAGATGCTTCAACGGACTCGCCCCCTCTCCCTCCTCAGCTGGCCCAGCAAGCGGCACCGCACGCCGAGGTGCAGATACCGAGCACTCCTGAAACGGTGCCTGATGGCTCCCTACCTGTTGGTCGGTGCGGGAATATGCCACCGTCACCCGATTGTGAAGGCTTCCAGGGTCGACGAGATGTTGTGCAGGAGGTTGCGACCAAGTGCCTCTTTGCGCGAGCCGGGAGGATCGGGCGGTGTCCGGCCGAGCCAGTTGATGGTGCCGGCCAGCAGATCGAACAAGGCGAGGACGATCTCTTGGCTGGCGACCGATATGGGTCTGTGGATACCGTGGCCGGCGAGTTCTTCCAAGTAGGCCAGAAGCGCCTCTGATCCATAGGAGCGGTGCTGGTCAGCTGTCAGGCATTCGACCATGAATCGGGCGAGGTCGGTGGCCGGTGGTCCCACGGCGGCTCCTTGCCAGTCGATAACGAACGGCTCGCCCGACGGCGCGAAGAGTATGTTGTCGAGGTGCCAGTCCCGATGGATCAACGTCATCGGGCCCGTCCACAACTCCTCGTGCACCACAGCCAGCCGTGTCGGAAGATCCTCGATGAGTTCACGCATTGACGAAGAAAGCGATCGACCGCCTTGGACGAGAAACGAGGCGAGTCGACCTTGCCGTATACCCGCCGAGGCGATCGGGTCACCGAGCTCCGCCAGTGGGTGCGTTGCCGCATCATCGACACCCACCACGCCGCATGTAGGCGGGCCAGCATCTTCGCCAGGGTGATCGCCTCCGCTCGGGTGCACCCAGCCAGAACGTCGCCCTGGCGCAGGTCGGCCAGATACTCGAGCACGACGACTCCTCGGTCAGCCTCGTGGTCGATGGCTCCTGCCACGAACTCGGGTAAACGAAGGGGCGTGCCCGCTGCGCAGTGCTCGAAGAAAGTGATCTCCCTTGCTGTAGGACCGGACGAAGCGAACTTGATCGCCGTCTGTCGCGGCGGTGCATCGATTAGGCGCAGATCGACCTTGAACGTCGATCCGCTGAGACCGAAGTCCTCTCCAATCTGCTCAATCGTGAAGGACTGCACGGGACCGAAGACGCTCGAGAGCCACTGGGTTGTGACCTCATCACGACCAGCCGGGACGGTAAGCCAGACCATGGACAAACCCACTATGCGCCAGCAGATGGCCGGCTTACCAGCCGCACGCCGATGCGCCGATATCGGATGGCGTCAGATTTGAACGATCCCGCTACTGAAGAGCTGTCCGAGCTCAGACCTGTCTTCCACCAATTGACCGTATTGCGTCGATCACTGAAGTAGGTGCCGGTAAATTCCGTTGGCGCTGCAGCAGCCACAGGAATCCAGTTTGGAATCTGGTCGGATTCACCTGTCACTCTTCCGAATGTACAGCACGGACAAGGTTGACTCTTCTGACCAGTCAAGGTCGATCGGTGTCTAGATAGAAGGCCCAGTACAGAACATCGCGATAATCGGCCGCCGCCTGCTCCGCGTAATGCCTCAGCATTGCCAGATCGCCCTTCGCGAGCTCAAGGATCGCGAACTGGACGCGTAGCGACTCACGCATTGAACCGCATCGAGCGAGGACTGCTTCTGCGGCCTCAAGTTCGTGATCCGAGAAATCGGCACGGAGGCGGGATTTCACGTCGTCCGCCTTGACTCCAAAGCCTTCTGGATGGGCCATCGCGCAACGATATTCCATTGGCGACCCGAAGCAGAACGAAGACTGACCTACCATCGGCTTATGAACTCGCCCATCGAGTACGTGGAAGCCCTGGCTCAAGCCCTCGATGACGATGATTACCTGACAGCGGCTTCAACCATGGCGGAACATGTCGAATACTCGATTGGCGACCAGCTGATCCACGGGCCACAGGCGGTGGCGGCCAGCTATCGAGCGTCGTCAGAGATGGCTCGCCGTCTATTCGACCAGGTCGGATTCGGCCACGAGGTCGTACCAACCGACGACCCGTATTCTTTCCGCGTGAGCTACTCAGACGTGTTGACGGTGGGTGATGAAACACTGACTTACGCGGCGGAACAGCACGTGACCGTCGCACCCGATGAAGGAGTGGTGCGGATCATCAACGTCGATCTGCCCGGCGAGAGAGAAAAGGTCGATCGGTTCATGGCCCGTCACGGCCTCGAGCGGGATCAATGATCTGGAGTTCCTGACCGCCCATAGCCGGCAATCCGGACATGGCAGGCTGAGCACGATGTGCCGTTCCAGGACGGTCCCAGACATAAGCGACATCGTTCGTGATCAGTTGATTTGCGCTGGACGTTTGATATCAGGCCAACTCGGCCGATCGACTAATAAACTCGTTCCGCTGCGTGATGAGGTGGGTTAGGTAGGTGTTGAGGAAGAGTCGGTCGATGGCTCGGCCCAGGATCCCGAAGGGTGCTTCGTAGTCGATTCGATCAATCATGCGGGTTCCATCGGCCTCGGTCTCGAAGAGATGGACATGACGCCACGCTTTGAACGGACCCGTCACCTGCTCATCCACAAATCGGATTGGTCGATCCATGTCGGTTATCCGAGAGGTCATGCGAAACGGGATCCCGAAGTGTCGGGCTTGCCAAGTCACGTCCTCACCGAGGCCGATGTGACCTGCAGTGACTCCCGCCACGGCTCTCTCCGCTGAACGCGACATGGAAGCTGAGTGTGTGTCGATGCTCCTCGATAGGTCAAAGACGAGCTCTGATGGAGCGGGAACCCATACGTTCAGGTCGATGATCGGCACCACCTCATGGTATGGCTTGCCGAATCCGATGCCGAGCAAGAAGTGCCGTTCCACGACGATCGTCGAATGGGGCGGCCTCGCTACCGATCGGTTGTTCTGTAACGATTCGGTGTGATGAGCAAGGACGCCTCTCTCGAACGGGTTGTTGCCGGCGTGCTCCGACTAAACGGGCAGATGCTCTTGTGTCACCGAAGACCTGACCGGACCTCCTGGCCCGACGTCTGGGATCTCCCAGGGGGCCACATCGATGGCGACGAGTCGACCGCCGAGGCACTCGTCAGGGAGCTCGACGAGGAACTAGGAGTGCAAGTTGAACCTCCGGAAGGTCCGCCCTGGATGACGCTTCGAGTGGGCCCTGTTGAACTCAACCTCTATCTCATTGACCGCTGGCACGGCGAACCTCGAAACGTTGCCGTCGAAGAGCACGACGACATCAGATGGGTCTCGGCTGACGACCTGAAACGCCTTGACCTGGCCGATCCCTCGTATATCGAAATCCTCCGGCAAGCCACGACTGCAGCGAATAACGGCCCATCGCACTGATCTGGTCCAAGTCGGAAACGTTCCACCGGGGACGACACCGACAATCTGCATTGACCATTATGAGGGCAGGTAGTCGTCCAATAGGGAGCACGGTCATGATTGTCACGATGCTTGAAGCGACGGTAGGTAAGGACGAGGTTGGTCATCTCGTCGATTCTTTCAGGGCGAGTGGCGACTCCTTACCGCCTGCCATAGTTGAGAGCTTTCTGCTTCGAAAGTCCGACAGTGACCTCTGGCGAATCGTCACCGTTTGGACGAGTCGAGAGGCTCTTGACGGATATCGAGCGTCCGTCGAAACACCAGAAGGGGTGCTCATGTTCCGCTCCGCAGGAGCAGAACCCACGCTCGCGGCATTCGAAGTAGAAGGTCACGTTTCTCAAACCTGATCCGCTAAGCCCGCAAGCCGATGTGCAGCCCTCGAACGATTAGGGGCGGTTCCTCTCGGGATCTGTCGATCGCCGATTGAGCGCAGTAGCCGCCTGGCCGAGCATCGTCGGCGCTTCGGGTCTGCGGCGTAGGTCAGACCGCTTGTTGGATCTGCTCGACTAGCCGTGCGGCGTCGACCGGCATCTCGGTGTCCACGGTGACAACGGGTCCGTAACCCAAAGGACCCAAGCGATGAAGCGCACGAAACTGATCGAGAACCTCTGCCGGTGACTTCTGTTGATCACCATGGGCAGGGTTTCGGTCACGCCTGCGGAACCGCTCAGCTGCGGTTTCAGGGTCGCACACACAGTGGACCTCAACGAACGCGGGAAACGCACGCAACCACTCGGTTGGAGTTGCGGAAGTCATCGAGAGTTCGGGTCTCCTCCAATGCGAGACGACCATCGCTCTGCGCGCGCTTTCCGCGCGCTGCCGGAGAACCTGATCGGCCTGTCGGCTCAGTCGCCACCGGTCTAGGGGAGTTACACCACCGACGGAATGGAACGAAGCTTCCAGCAGGTCATCCTTGTCGATTACAGGAACACCAAGGAGCGGGGCAATCTGACGAGCGAGCGTTGTCTTGCCGCTGGCTGGCAGTCCGGACACAACGACTATGAACGCGCTCTCCATCACAGGCGAATCGTACGTCTTCAGGTCATTCGGTCATTGAGGCGTTCGGACTGGCCGCTACCAAGACTGTTCGTCGCCGACTCCGAGACGGCGGGACGCCCAGATCACTCACCACCGCGAGCGATTTGATGCACCGACCAGAACTCTGGAACCGGCAATGCGGGTCGGAAATTTCTGCCCAGAGTGCTTGACGATCGAACGTATGTTCGATAGGATGGGGTTGTAAGTTTTGGCCAGCGCCCCGACTGGTCCCCTCCGATTTAAGGGTGGGTTGGAATGGTGGTGGGCGCCGTGGTCGATGATCTTCTTCAGGTCCTTACTGGTCTTCGTTCCCAGGACCTGTCCGATCTCTATGTCGACGAGTTGGCCGCTGGGGTGGTGGAGTTGCGTCGACTGGTGGACGGGTTGGAGGTGGAGTGGGCCCGCCGCCTCGCCCACCTCGAACAGTCTGATGTCGGTTCTTTGGAGGGTCACACGTCGATGACCGCTTTTTTGAAGGATCGGTGTCGGATGTCGGGTGCCCGGGCGCAACGATCCGTTTCGCTTTCCCATCGGCTCCCGGCTCTTCCGTTTGTTTCTAAGGCGTTGGAAACGGATGATCTGTCGTTTGATCAGGTCCAGGTCTTCACTCATGTCCCTGACCACCTATCGGAGGAGTTGGCGGCGGCTGAGGTGATGCTGGTCAACGCCGCCTCCCCGCTCACCGTCGCCGACACTCGGAGGCTGGTCGAGTATTGGAAGGCAGCCGTAGACGGACCCGGCTGTGAGGCGACCGCCGAAGAGTTGGAAGAGCGCCGTTACCTATTTGCCTCCAGGACGTTTGAGGGGATGGTCAAAGTCGACGGTCTCTTCGACCCGGTTATCGGCGATCTGATCCTCACCGCTTTCGACGCCGCCATGGCACCACCCTCCGGAGACGACCGGAGGACCGGCCGGCAGCGGCGAGCCGACGCTTTGGCCGACCTTGCCCGTTCGTTTCTCGACTCGGGACAAGCAGTCGGGACCGAGAAACCCCACGTCGTCGTCCTCACCGACCTCGACGCCTTACAGGGCCATGGTGGCGGCACCCACGAAACCGGCAACGGCCACGTCCTGACGCCTGAACAGGTCCGCCGGTATGCCTGTGACTGCACCATCAGCCGCATCGTCTTCGGACCCGACTCAGAACCGATCGATATCGGCCGGGCCACCCGGACCGTCCCCGCCGCCATGCGGAGAGCCTTAAACGTCCGTGACCGTCACTGCCAACACCCCTCCGGCTGCGACCGACCCGCCCGGTGGTGCGACGCTCATCACAGACGGCATTGGGCCGACGGCGGACCCACCGCCCTCCCCAACCTCACCCTCCTCTGCCAATACCACCACACCCTCGAACACCGAACCGGACGGCCGCCACCGCGCCGCGGGGAGGGATCTAACCGACACCCGCGGGGTGAGTCGAGTCAGCCCGCCACGGCGATGCGCTCCTCGCGCTCTCCATAGTCGGCGGCGTAACTCGGGATCCGACGCTGGTAAGCGGTCGACATGAGCGGGGAGGAAACCAAGAAGTCCGCCGACGCCCTGTTGCAGGCAACAGGGATGTTCCAGACGACGGCGATCCGCAACAGCGCTTTCACGTCGGGGTCGTGGGGTTGGGGCTCGAGCGGATCCCAAAAGAACACGAGGGCGTCGATCAGTCCTTCCGTGATCTTGGAACCAATTTGGAGGTCGCCACCCAGCGGCCCACTCTGGAGCCGCTCGACCCGGAGTCCCAACTCGTGTTGCAGGATCGCTCCGGTGGTACCAGTCGCGACGAGCCGGTGCTTGCGGAGTTCTCGGAGGTTGTATTCGACCCACTCGACGAGGTCGCTCTTGCAGTTGTCATGGGCGACGAGGGCCACGTTCTTACGCATCGGATTCAGGTCGTTCACAGCAATTCCCTTGGTTGGTTTAGTACCTGGGGACGATCCTGATCGATGTTCGTGACGGCGTTGTTAACCAGGGATGACCATTGGAGAAAGACCCCTGTCTCGGCCTAGTGCTGGCTGGTGGCCGAAATGTGGTGTCGGATCTGCTCTCGATGCTCGGCAAAGCGGACCGTTTCGTAAGCGATGACCGCCACCATCACACCTGTCGCCAGAAGCAGGGCGACCACCGCTGGCAGTAGCGCTGCCAACGGGATCAAGGCAATCAGACCGACCGCGGCTAACAGGCGATCGACGGTGAGAGAGTGGGCGATTCGCCACTTGAAAGCGATGTGTCCGATCAGATATATGACCACTCCTCCATAGAGCGCATAGAGGCCGATGCCGGTGAGGGGGTCGCTGAGTTGATGGTGTTCGGTATCGCCAACGTATTCGAGCACCTTCTTCAACCCGAGTGCCAGCACAACGACTCCGACCAGCATCGGGAAGTGGAGAAAGCTGTAGGCATCGCGCGCCAGCCGGGCACGCGTGGCCTCGGGCTCCTGGGCCAGGGCATGCTCACCCTGGAGGGCGGTGATGTCGAAGTAGGCCCACCAAAGCGCAGCCGACAAAACGAGTCCGGCGGCTGAGCCGGCCACGATCGGCCACGAGATGGGAAGCTCGGCCGCCCCGACGCCGAGTGCAACGATCGACTCCCCGAGGGCGACGATGAGGATCAAACCGTGCCTTTCGGCGAAATGCCCGGCAGAGCGAAGCCTCCAACCGCTGGCTCCGGCGAGATAGGTTCCGCCGTAGTCGACGAGCAAGGCTGCGGCCCACAGCATGGTTTGTGCGGTGCCGGTGTATTGGGAGGCAATGAGAAGCAGAGCGGTGCCACCGAGCATCGACGGGGCGAAGAGGATTAGCTGGCGGCGCAAGCCCGGATCATCGCGGGAGATGACCCAGAAGAGCACCAGGTGCATCAGCCGGAACAGGAAATAGCAGATCGCCACTACGACCGCACCGGGAAGGCCACCTGGGAGATCGTCGAAGGCCTCGGGGATGGCGAGGGCAAGGACGAACATTGCAATCATCGCAATCAGAAGCGCTGATCGGACGGCTCCTTCATCGGGCTTGACTACGTTGCACAACCAGGCGTAACCGACCCAGCTCCACCACAAGAGACCGAGGATCAACACACCGCGGAGGATGCCGCGACCGGAGAGGTCGTCGGCCATCAAGGCTGTTACCTGCGTCAGGGCAAAGACGAATACCAGGTCGAAGAACAGCTCAATCGGGGCCACCCGGGCGTCGAGGGGGGCGGCTTCCATTCGCAGCCGGGCGCGGGCTGTGCTCACGGGTGCATTTTGACACCGAGCAGCGTCATGGGCTGCTACTCGTGAGAGTCCCTTCCTATTCGGGCAGAACGTCGGGCCCGGGTTCGCCACCCTCTGCGGTGATGGCGAGTCGCGAGGAGTAGTGATTCCAACCTGCGGTGTGGGTCGCAACCTCGTCGGGTGGGAGCCCGCGATGAGTCAATCTCAGAAGGGTGCCCTGGCCCTCGGACACCAGGTCAATCTCGACGGTCGAAGATCCGGGAGGAACGCCGGGATGGTCGATCCAGCCCCACGTGAACACGACACGATGATCGGGGATCAGTTCTACGAACTCACCCCGAGCCTTCGTGCCGTTTGCCATGGCGAGGGCAAAGATGCCACCCCGTTTCGCTTCGATGGTGGCATTGACGCCTTGCCACCTGACCCACTTGTCGGAGTCGGTCAAATAGGCGTAGACCACCGAAGGGGGAGCTGCAATTTGGCGCGTAACGACGATGGGCTCACTCACTACTGGCCCCGGTCGGAATCGGTCTCGATGGCTTCGGCCAGCCCATCGAGAGTGATCGTCCACATGCCTTCAAGGATTTCTCGCAATGGACCCAGTCCGCTCTTGTCGGCCTGGTAGAGCCTCCGATTGCCGTCCCTCCGGACGGTGACGAAGCCCATGTCGCGGAGGACCGTCAGGTGCTGGGACACGGCGCCGAAGGTGATGTCAAAGCGGGCTGCGATCTCACCGGCAGCCATCTCCTGATTCCAGACCATGGCGAGGATCTCTCTCCGCCGCGGCTCGGCGATGACCTGAAGGGCATCCATCGATCTATTTTAGACCAGATTGAAATATCTGGGCGGTCAAGATATAGTGACGACTGAAATAGCAAGGAGGAGCGTTGATGGGTGACTATGCAATCAAGGCACAGCTTGACGTGGCGCGGCCGCCGTCCGACGTGAAGCGGTGGCTCGACAATCCGGAAGGTATCGCTGGATGGTGGTCGGACAAGGTGGAAGGGTCGGCGTCGGCTCCGGGGGATCAGTTTCACGTCACCTTTCCAACTTCGCCCGTGGTGTTTGATGTCGACGTGACTTCCGTTTCCGACCAGCTGGTCGAATGGCGGATCGACAAGAATCCGCCGTGGTGGCAAGGAACCACGATTCGCTTCGAGCTCTCAGAGAGCGAAGATGGCCGAACCGAGATGCTGTTCGCTCACCAAGGTTTCAGTCCTGAGGATCCGATCATCCAGGTGATCACCCCGGCCTGGGTCCGATTTCTTGACAACTTGGTAGCTGTGGCCGAGTCGGGCAAGCCGAATCCAGCAGTCGTCAACTGACCGGCTGAACGTGGATCTCTATGCGACCCGGGAGATCGGTCGGCCCGCCAAGGTGGTCTTCGACTTCGTCTCCGACTCGTCCAACAACCCCAGATGGCAGAAAGGCCAGCGTTCCTGCGTGTGGACAACCCCGCCTCCCCACGGCATGGGCTCCGTCTACGAGCAGGAGGCTCGCTTCTTGGGTCGCACTGTGTCCACTCGCTTTCGGGTGGTTGAGTATGACGCCGGCCGTTCGATCACCATTGAGTCAATCGAAAGCTCGTTTCCGATCCGGGTCCGCAGATCGGTCGAACCGCTCGGGCCCGATCGGAGTCACGTGACTGCTGAGATCAGCGGCGAACCCGGTGGCTTCTTCGGCATGATCGGGCCGGCCCTGCGTCGTTTGGCGCAGCGGTCGGTCGACGCCGATTACGGCCGTCTGGTGAAACTGCTTGAAGGGGAGTAAGCCGGACCTCCGTGTGCGGTCCGTTACTTGGGCGGAAATGTCTCGGCCCAGGCGACGCCTCGATTGATCCAGGCGTCAAGGTCGGTATCGCTGGCGATTCCTTCGGAACCAACAAGTATCCAGCCCCGCATCGGGCGGGCCGACATGTCGAACATCCGGGCGCCTGGCAGTGACATCGCCTCGTCGTGAGCATCCTTACCGACTCTCACCATCAGCTCCTCGCCACTCACACCAACGGCCATATTGCCGTTGACCATAAAGGCGATGCCTCCAAACATCTGCCTCTCGGTAAGCCCTGGATGGTCACCAATCCGAGCCCGGATCTCATCGGCGAGCGCCTTTCTGTAAGCCACCAGCGAAGGTTAGGAACGATGGATTGAGTTCGCCGACCGTGGTCAAGCGTGGAGTAACTCGGCGGTCGACTGATCGGCAGGGAAGAACAGCTCGATAGCGAGCTCGTCGAGGGTGACATCCAACGGCGTTCCGAAGGAGGTCAGTGTCGTGAACAGCGACAGCTCGACGCCACCCATCTCGAGGCGAAAAGGAACCAGTAGAGGTGGAGTCTCCTCTCGAGCCTCCCGAGATGCACCCAGGGCAGCAACGTTCGGATAGCGACCTACTTCTGCACGAAGCGCCTCGAGGGTGGCGTCGCCGGTGAGGACGATGCTGCGATCCAGTTGCCGCAAGAGATGGCCCGCCCACTCCTCGAAGTTGAGCGTGTGCGAAGCGAGGCCATCGGGGTGAAGGCAAGCCCGGTAGACGTTGACGGGAGGTCCGAGCAAGTCTTCAAGTAAAAGCTCGGTGAGAGCCCGGGCAGCTTGGTTGGCGAGCACGACATTCCACAATCGATCGACGGCCACACCTGGATAGGGATGGTGGGCATCGAGCATCCGCTGAACCGCCTCGCGTACCGGAGCCATTGCGTTGTCGTCGAGAGCCAACTGGGAATACCGGGGGGCGTAGCCGGCGGTCAAGAGGAGGGTGTTGCGTTCTCGCAGCGGGACTTCGAGGCGCTCGGCCAAGAGCAAGAGCATCTCGGGGCTGGGCCGGGATCGACCGGTTTCGACGAAGCTCAGGTGCCGGGCAGAGATACCTGCGTCCACGGCGAGGTCGAGCTGGCTGAATCGGCGACGGGTGCGCCAGTCCCGAATCATGTCGCCCACTTGCGCTCTGGCCATTGCCTTGAACTCTACGGTTCGGCATCCGGGGGAACGATTACGTCTCAGGTAATTGAGTTCCTCCAAAATCTGCCCCATCTTGGCAAGAGAGCCTTTCCCCCATTCGAAAGGAGGCTGACCATGGCACATGTGACGTCCACGATCGACATTCATCTCGAGGCCTACTGCGAACCCGATTCTGAACGGAGGAACGAACTCCTGTCACGGGTGTGGTCGGAGTCTGGCACTCTCATCGACCCGCCGTTCGACGGTACCGGAATCGGCCCTATCAGCAGCATGGGTGAAGCGGTTCTCGAGCATTACCCGGGTCATCGCTTCCGGCGGACCAGCGATGTTGACACCCACCACGTCTTCGCCCGCTACGCCTGGGATCTCGTCGCCCCCGACGGCACCGTCGCCGTCAATGGACTTGATGTGGTCGAATTCGGTGAAGACGGCAAGCTGATTCGCGTGGTTGGCTTCTTTGGCGACCTGCCCGGGCAGGTGGCGTCGTGACCGTTCCAACCGATACCAAAGCCCGAAGAGACCGGTCGGCCTCCGCCGGCGATGCGCTGCGCCGCGTGCTACTGGTTGACTCCCTGACAAGTGGTGGCGTCGGACTGTTGTTGCTTGCGGCGGCGGCTCCCCTGAGTGACCTCTGGGGACTTACCGCATTGTTCCTTCGCATTGCCGGAATAACCATGGTGCTCTGGGGAGTCGGCCTCGGCCAACTGGTTCGTCAAGGAGCGGTTTCGGACAGTGCGGTGCGGGTTGTTGTCATTGCCAATTGGGCCTGGTTCGCCGCCAGCGTCGGGCTGCTACTTGGCACTTGGGTCGAGCCAAGGGCGTTCGGATCTGGCTTCATCGTGTGCCAGGCGTTGATAGTGGCCTGCTTCGCCGCTCTGCAGGGTCGGTTTCTCGCCCTTCGCCGCGTCGGTTGAGGCATCTACAGGTCCGGAAATTCGTGGACCTGCCCGAGGTGGCCGGACCAAGATGGAGCCATGATGATTCCGACAACCTCGTACCGGTTCTACGGCGATTTGGCCCGATGGTGGGCCACTGATCTCGCAGCCCGATGATTACACCGAAGAAGCTGCGTTTGCAGCATCATTGCTCACCGGAGCCGACTTTCCGGTCCGGGAGGTTCTTGAACTCGGCAGTGGCGGCGGCCACACCGCGGTGCATCTCAAGGAGACCTTCACAATGACGTTGGTCGACCTTTCCGACGAGATGCTCGACGTCTCCCGCAGGCTCAATCCGGAGTGCGAGCACCAACAGGGGGACATGCGGACCATTCGCCTC
This sequence comes from Acidimicrobiia bacterium, assembly GCA_035525055.1. Classification (GTDB taxonomy): domain Bacteria; phylum Actinomycetota; class Acidimicrobiia; order Spongiisociales; family ZC4RG35; genus DATEEG01. The sequence continues at coordinate 11,935 of DATLEZ010000149.1, forward strand.
GGACGTGAGTTCGACGCGGTGTTCATCCATGACGCCATCGACTATATGGCGGACGAGGCCGACCTCCGTATGGCCATGGAGACAGCTTTCATCCATTGCCGTCCTGGCGGTCTCGCTCTCTTCATGCCGGACGACATCCGCGAGACCTTCGAGGAAGGGACCGACCACGGTGGCCCCGATGCTGCCGACGGCAGCGGTGTGCGCTAGCTCGAATGGGACTGGGACCCAGACCCCGACGACACCTGGAAGCTCACCGAGTACGCGTTCATGCTCCGGGAGGTCGACGGCTCCATTGGGATCGTGCATGAGACCCACCGGACCGGGCTCTTCAGCAGCGATGTCTGGTTCCGTCTTCTGACCGAAGTTGGCTTCGCGCCGGAGACCCTGACGGAAGTGACTACGGAAGATCGAGCACCGAGAGGGGTGTTCACGGCCGGCGTCCGCACGAGGAGGTCGCTGGTTGAAGCGCTCAGACCCACACATAAGCAACCGACAGCGCCAGAAGCAGGCCCAGCACCACGCTCATGATGCGGTGGGCCCGGCCGCTAGTGACGAACCGGTTGATGACGGTTCCGCCAACGACCCACAGGGCTGAGGTGGGGGCGACCACAACCATCATTGTCACGGCCACCAGGGCGTATCCAAACGCGACCGGAAGGTCGTCGGGTGTGAACGCGGTTGTGGCTGCCAGAACGAAGATCCAGCCTTTGGGATTGAGGTATTGGAATGCGGCGGCCTGGAAGACGTTGAGCGGTCGCGCGATCGCTTCGTGCAGTGCCGCCTTGCTACCGGCGACCTGAAAGGCAAGGTAGAGGAGGTAGACCGAGCCGATGAGCTTCAATGCCAGCACGACCTGCGGAAAGTTGGCCACTAATAGCCCAAGCCCACCCGCCACCGCCACGACCATCGAACCTATACCGACCGAAGTGCCAAGGACGTGAGGAACGGTTGGACGGAAGCCGAACTGCTTCACGCGCCATTTCAAACGTCACCTGGGCATTACTCCCGGCCGGTACGTGCGCGTCCGAGCGGTAAAGAAACCGACGGACCTCCACCTCAACCTGATCGGGAGTTGTGCCGATAACTCCTCATGACCTGGTTGCTCCTCTCGTGGACAGTTGCTCTAGTGATCGTCTGCTACTGGTTTACGGCGCCACCGCGAACGGCAGCGATCTGAACGAAGAACAGGTCGCCCGCCGGATGCGCACCGTCGCCTGATCGAGCGGCCATAATCGAGGCCGGTTGATGGGAATTCGTTCGCCGCTGAGTCAAGGAGGACCTCTCACGACCACACCTCGCATCTCGTTGTCGGAGATCGTGTTTGATTCAGCCGACGCCCACCTCCTCGCTGCCTTCTATCAACGACTCCTTGGCGGCCGTTACGGGAAGGACGAGACAGACTGGGTGACGCTGGCCCCCGCCGACGGTGGCATGACTCTGGCCTTCGCCACCGAGCCTTATTTCGTGCCACCGGTCTGGCCGAGCAATCCCACCGAACAACAGATGATGATCCACCTCGACTTCGAAGTAGACGACCTCGACGAGGCGGTAGCCCATGCGCTCGCCGCCGGCGCCCGGCTGGCGTCCTATCAGCCCCAGGAGTTGGTAAGGGTGATGATCGACCCGGCCGGTCACCCGTTCTGCCTCTGGGTCCAGGGTTAACGCAGGCCCGGTCTCGCAGTCCCGAACCGGGCCAGGGCGCCCTCGGGTTCCTGTGGGTCTTCCATAGGATGTATCGATGGCAGTGGCGTCCCCCATGGTGAGCGCCGGGGTCGCCGATTCAGGTCCTGGTGTCTTGGTGTTTCTGCTTCGGCGGGCCGCAGCCTCGCTGATCAGCCTTTCGTGTTCGTTGTCATCGTGTTTTTCCTGATCGAAGCGTTGATTCCGTATGACAACACGGCCCTCGGCCCCGGGGATTCGGTCTCGGAGCGCTTCTTGGACTACATGTTGGGCCTGTTACGCGGTGACCTCGGTCAGTCATACGGCGGGGCATCAGTGACCGCTCTCATCTTCGAGGCCTTGCCGACCACCCTCCTCATCTTCGCCACAGGGGGGATCCTCGCCTATCTGCTCGGAAGCTGGCTCGGCCGCATCGTCGAGTGGCGCCGGGGCCGCATTGAAGGGGCATTGGCGACTGCCGTCGGCCTGGTTCTGTACACCATGTTTCCGCCACTTCTCATATTCCTGCTTGTCCACTTTGGACGCGATCCTTTGTTGTCAGCCAGGTCGGCGTTGGGCCTTCCCACCGACAGCCTGGTGGTGTTCCGCGATGCCGGCTTCGATGAAGCCCAGTTGATCAGCTTTGGTGGACGGGCGTTGTTGGTTACGTTGCTTATCGCCGTGATTGCCCGGTCCGGAGCGCGTCGGATGGGATGGCGCCTGCTCCCGGCCCTGGTGCTGCCTGCGACGTTGGCCGCGATGGTCCTTGCTGTTGCTCGCCTCGGAATCGGCAGACAAGCGTTGGACGTCTTCTTCTTCCGATCTTCGCGTGAGGTTGAGATCGGGGCCGGGCGCCCGGTCCTGGCTGTGGTCGCGTTCTTACTCGTCGCCTTCGGCGAAGTGATGTTCGTGTGGCGGGCAGGCATCGCTGATGAGCGAAGCGAGGATTATGTGTTGACGGCCCGAGCCAAGGCAGTGCCGGAGCATCTGGTACGGGATCGTCACGTCGCTCGCAACGTTGCTCTGCCGGTCCTCGCTCGTTCGTTTGCCGCCCTTCCGTTCCTATTGACAGGATTGATAATCATCGAGTACCAGGTCCAAATCGGTTCATGCGCCCTGAGCCAAGGGGCCGAATGCGTCTATTGGTCCGGGGGTCTCTCTACGACGCTCTTCAGCGCGGTCTGAAACGCTGACACCCCGGTCATCTTGGGGGTCCTGGTCGTGATGGGCCTAATGCTGGCGGTGCTCCGTTTGGTCGCTGAGATTGCCCAGGTCAGCCTCGACCCCCGGATCCGCCTGGGCGCTGAACGTTGACCGCCCTCCCGACCGGCAACCGAACCCAATCACGGGAAGCGGACGGCAGATGCTGCGGAACTTGAAGGTCCGAGTGTGTCTGTCAGTTTTCGTCCTCCTGCTTGGCGGGGCGGCTGCTCATCCGCTGCTGCAAGCGACGATTTGGAATGGGCAGGAATCGATCTACAGCCCGGAAACCGGCCACGACCGTGATCTCGAGCATCCGACCGGTCCGTCGGGAGCCCACCTCCTTGGTACTGACGCCCTGGGGCGCGACGTGCTGTCCACCCTCACGTTCTCCCTGGCCCCGGCGCTTCAGGTGGCCGTTCTGGCGGCGCTTGTGGTGGGACTGCTCTCGATTGTGTTCGGGTCGCTCGCGGCATACTCCCGAGGCTGGGTCGACTTCGCAGTGACCAGCGTCGGAGATGCATTCAGCCTGCTTCCGCCGACGATCGTCCTCCTGGCTGTGGGGATCGGCAAACCCGCTTTCGGGATGATCGACGCCGCCTTGCTGTTCGGCCTGCTCTACGGTCTCGGCCCGGGGGCCCTGGTGATTCGATCAAGAGCGCTGTCGGTGATCGAAAAGCCTTTCATCGATGCGGCCCGGGTCGCTGGCTCGGGGCCGGGACGGATCATCCGAAGTCAGATGCTTCCCCACCTCCTTCCCTATGCCGGCATTCAGATGATGGGCGCCGGCATCGGGGCAATGATTTCGGTGGCCTTTATCCAGTACCTCGGCGCTACCGACGAGTCCCGGGTGGGCCTGGGATCCATGATCTACACCGCGGTAGACGTACAACCGGTCCTCCCCACTGGGTTCTGAAGCTTCAACATGGGTGACTTCCACGCTCGGATCGGGTGGACCTCTCTGCTCTCCGCTGGTCTCGCAATGACCCTCATCGCCGCCGCGTTTTACCTCGTTGCGGTCGGCAGTCGTAACGCAGTCATCCCTAGAACACGCCGCTGATTCGTGGTACGGGTCCGCTCAAAGGCCGGACCCGAGCCATAGAACGAGGAGGTAGACCGCACCAGCAGTCATTGCCAGCAGAGCTATTTGGAGAACAACCCTGCCACCCCGGCTCCTCGGGAGGAAGCGCCTCGATTGGTTCATCGAGGACCAGGCTAAACCGAGCCCAGCCTCGCGGTCCCGAACCGGGCCAGGGCGCCATCGATGGCGTCGAGCAAGGTATCGCCGCCTCCGTGGCCGGCGTCGTCCAAAACGATGAGTTCGCTGGTGCGCCAGTTCTGTGAAAGCCGCCACGGAGTCTCGAGAGGACTGCTGACGTCGTAGCGACCGTGAATGAGCACGCCCGGAATCCCGTTCAGTTTTGCCGCGTCGCGCAGCAGTTGGTTCTCCTCGAGGAAGGCCGCGTTGCGCCAGTAGTGCGTCACCAGACGGGCGAACCTGAGGCGGAACTCAGGGTCCTCGAACCGGGGGTTCGGGCTATGGCCGGGGGTAAGGGAGACGTGAGCATCCTCCCAGGCGCACCATTCGAGTGCTGCTTTGTCACGAACGGCCGGTTCCCGGTCGAACAACAAGGTGGCGTACGCATCGACGAGACGAAGGTCCCGAAGTTGTTCGGGAACCGCCGCCGAAAATCGGTCCCACTCCTTGGGGAAGATGCGACCCACCGCACGGGTCAGCCACTCCACCTCGGCCCGTGAAGTTGTCGTGACCAGGGCCAGCACCAGGGCATTTACACGATCGGGTTGAGCGTGGGCGTACGCCAGCCCGAGGGTGGTTCCCCACGAAAGTCCCAGCACCGTCCAGTTCTCGACTTCGTGGAGGTGGCGCAACGCTTCGATGTCGGCGATGAGGTGAGAGGTGGTGTTGGTGCTGAGATCGGTCTCAGGATCACTGGCCAGGGGCCGGCTGCGGCCGGACCCGCGCTGGTCGAACAACACAACCCGGTAAATGTCAGGATCGAAGAATCGTCGCTGGCCAGGAGTACTACCCGAACCGGGTCCGCCGTGGAGGTAGAGGGCGGGTCGGCCAGCAGGATTGCCGCAGACCTCCCAATAGATCGAGTGGCCGTCACCAACGTCCAATCTTCCCGTGGCGGAGGGATCAATGGGGGGGTATTGGCTCACCGGGCGACACCAACTCCCGAGGCGTCCCCTCTTCGTGAGGCTAAGACGAGACGAAATTCCAGATGACAGAGGCGATCATGGCGGGATCGGTTTGATGGGCGATGTGCCCGTGGCCACCCAACACCGTGATCCGAGCGTTGGGCAGGGCGGCCAGCGCCATGTGGCTCGCTTCCTGTTGGATCGGCGGACTTTCGGAACCGGACAGGAGGAGAGTCGGCGCAGTGACGGCGTCGAACTGGCCGGGCCGGTATACCCAATTCCCCTCACCCCGCAATTCCCTTGGCATGGTCCACACATTCGCCAAGCGGGTTGGCCACAACGGACTCGATCGCATGAACTCGACTTCCTCTTCGGTCGCTCCCACGATGCCGTAGAGCAGGGCAAGAATGGCCCCTTCGTTGTCACCGGCAGCAATGGCCCTGTGAATGGCGTCAACTGCTTCCGACGGATATTCCGTGGCGAACCCGGGCTCGTAGAGAACGACATGATCGACATTCTTCGTGAGTCCGGCAGCGCCCATTGCGCAGTCGGCTCCATACGAATGGCCCCAAAGGGCAACTCTCTGGTCGGTGCGCTTGGCAGTTTCATCCGCGACCGCGGCAACGTCTTCGAACTCTCGCTCGATGGAGTACTCACCGGTCCCATCGCCACTGGCAGCTCGGCCTCGGCGGTCCAACGTGAACGTCGTCATCCTGTCTCGGAGTTCGGCGATGAGAAGAGCGAAGGTCGTGTGGTCGCTGAGGGCTCCGTGGACCAGTACCACCGGCGGACCAATGCCCTCGACCCATACCGCGATCGGCGTCCCGTCAGCCGATTGGACCTCGAATCCCCCATCGTTGCTCATGTCGGCTCCTCCGGTGCAACGAGGCGAGATTACCGAGAACTTGCCGCGGACCCCCGGAAAAGGAGGACGAAGTTCTAGGCCTTCGGTTGATCGTCCGTCCTTGCCCTGAGCCAGTCGAGGGCTTCGGTAAAGCGATCCATTTCGGCCACGTACGCCTTTGAGTCAGTCTTGATTTCCTCGGCGTAGTGGGCATGACGGAGACCCATCGCCTGGGCGGCGAAGCGGGCCCCGCGGAAGTAGATCCGCAGGTTGGACGGTGATAGCGAGCGGGGACCCGGCTCTTCCGGCCCCGGTTGGGGGATTGGCTGGGTTGTGGCAGGGAGCTTCAGCTCTTGGATCGAGGCCAGTACCTGATCCTCGGGAATCCGCTCGGCGAAGTCGCGCGATACAAACCGAAATACCTCTTTGTGGTCGGGGGTCACGACGATGATTGCCGGGCGGGCGATATGGCGTTCGTCCTTTTCGTCGGCGACACCGTGTGGCCGGATCGCCAGCGATCGGTCAGGGTCGGAGAGAAACGGAAAAGGCAGGGAAAGCTTGACGACCATCGCAGCATTCCGTTCCGGTGCATCGATCGAGATGGCGAAAATGCGGGCGCCGGCTGCGAGAAAGTCCTGATGTCGCATCGCCAAGCTGACCAGCTGGCCGTTGCAATATGGTCACCAGTCGCCTCGTAGGAAGACAAGCATTGCGGCTGCATCCAGCTGATCGGAGAGACTCCAGGCCTTCCCGGACTGATCGGTAAGTGTGACTTCGTTGGGAATTTCAGGCCTCATCTGGGTAGTGGGGATGACTCAGCTCTACTCAGAGTTTGGCACATCCCAGATCAGGGTGCCCGGGTGGAATTGGCTCCACGCAAACCAGAAGGCCTGGTGGGCAACAACTTCGACTCCGGTCGGCGTTTCAGCTCTGAAGCCGCTGCCCTCGGAGACGAGCCGCACACCGTTGAACTCCACGTCCTCGCCTCGTGCTACAGCGGACCGAGCTGCTTCCAGTGGGAATGCCAGCGGTTCGCCGGCGGGTGAGATCACACCGACGACCAAGGCTTGGGCGGCCAAGCGCGGGTCGACCTCACCAACCGGAAAGATGGGGCCGGCGGCGTCGCGACCCTGCAGGGGATCCTCCTCGTACCTCCGACCGATCCCTCCGTCCTGAGCAACGATCATCGTGTCGGGATGCTGGAGCTTCCAATCGCCCCAGGTGCTGCCGACCACAGTGTTTTGTTCAAGTTCGACGCCGGCGTCGTGCAGCCGTCCTGAGAGAGCGATCCCGGTGAATGTGTCGATCACCGACATTGTGTTCAGGTCGTACATGACCTTGTTCGACCGTGCCAGCAGTCCGCTGGTTCGCAACACGATCGGCTCATTCCAGTTCGGGTTGCGATCCAGGAAATAGGCCTGAGCGGACCCACACAGTGTGCAGTAGGGGATTCCGAGGCGCCGACCACCGATTGTGATGTTGACCATTTCATGGACTTCCATCATGTTCCTTGGTAAGGCTATGGCCTCTCCATCGACGACTGTTCCGAAGACGACGTAACCGTCCGAGTACCAATCCCCGCCGTCGGCGTCCGTCAGCGCCGGATCATCCAGTCCGGGAATACACCCCCGTTCGCAGTAGCCGGCTTCACCGAGCGGACGGTCGTCGATGTAGACGCCGCCCCAGCTCACCCAACGCCAGTCGATTGCTGCGTTCGCGTCGCTGAAGAAAGGCGCCCAGCGTGGCTCAACGAGGAGAAACAGCTCTCGCTTCATGTCTGCATAGCCAGGTGGAGCTGGCAAGTCCCATGCAATCAGGTGGTCGGTCACTGCTCGCCACGGGCTCTCGGAGGCCGCGGGGTCGGCGGCAAGGTCCAAGCCCGTGAGAGTTGAGAAGGCACTCTGCAGTGCCTCGCCCACCTGGCCGACCTGAAGGAACCTGAGCAGATCAGCCACCAGCCAGGTAAGCCGAGGGTCGGCGGAGCCCGCAACCACTTCCAAAGCTTCCAGGTCCAAACCAGTGTCAGCCGTTTCGAGGAGCCGTGTCACCGCATCTGCTACCGCCGGATCAAGGTCTCCATCGGGAGCAATTGGGGCAGGTGGGAACGGGGCTCCACGGGCATCGACTTGCCCACCGGGCTGTGCAGCCGACCTGGCCCCGTTCAACGGGTCCGTTACGTCAGTGCCCGCTTGCGAACACGCCATCAATGCCATCCCCAGGAGGCCCAATAGGGCCAGCGGCTTCCTCAAGAGATCTCCGGGACTTCGATCATTGCAGCGGGGCTGCGCCAAAAGGCACGGCAAACCGCAAGCACCAGATCAAAACGGTCCGGTGCACCGCGGGATCGAAGGTCTCTGGCAGCTGGTAGTTCTGGCTACCGACGGTGCCGGTGAGGAAGCCGAGGTCCAGGTACTCGCCCGGGGTGCCCCGGTCATAAGAGTTCGACGGGAGCACCCACACATAGAGGTCCGGGCCATTCTGAATGTCAGTGTCGTCTTCGAACCGAAGGACAAAGCGCCCATCCTGTTCGTAGACGTTGACGGTCCCAGTGGCGTCGTGGTCGATGCCCGAGAACATCCCTGATGTCACCACGACGGGTTCGACAACCTCGCTGGTAGTGGGCGGAGTTGCCGTCCCCGACGTTGTCGTCGTCGGGGCGGCGGTACTCGTAGTCAGAGTGGTGGTGGTCGTCGTCGGAAATGCTTCTTCCAGCGATTCGTCGACGGGTACGTCCGTCACGAGCGTGTCCGGTCTGAAGAGGAGAAATCCGACCACCGCCGCTACAAGGCCACTGGCTAGTAGCAACCGGTTGCGAGTGCTATTGGTCACGCGGTTGGTGGGATCAGGACTGTGTCGATCACGTGAATGACGCCGTTAGAAGCCTCAATGTCGTAGCGCTCGATTGTGGCACCGCCGACCATAACAACGTCGCCGTCGACGGTAACTTCTAAAGCTTCTCCGCTGGCAGTGGTGAACGACTCACCCGACATCCCCATCACCATCTCGCCATCCTCCACCATGTTGACGATGTGGAAGTTGAGGATCGCCTGGAGCATCTCAGCGCCGGCAAAGACCTCTTCCTGGCTCATCCCGGCCTCCTCCAGATAGCTACTGAATGCCTCGTCGGTTGGAATGAAGAGGGTGAAGGGACCTTCGCCGTGGAAGTCATCCATGATGCCGGCGGCCCCCAGGGCGTCCAGGAAGACTCCGAGGTCTCCCTCGGCGGCGGCAACCTCGAGAACGTCACCCATCATTTCCTCGTCGGTCATTTCCTCTGTCGTAGTCGTGGCGGGCGCGGCGGTTGTCGTGGTGGCAGCCGATCCTCCACAGGCGGCGGCAACGAGGGCCAGGAGGGCCAAGAGGTAGGCGAGTCGGCGAGATGATGAAATCATGGTTTCTCCTTGCGAGGTGGACTCCACATAACATACGAGCGGTGGCGGATCCCGTTGCGGTTGTTCATCGGGTCTTAAGGGTTTGTTGTGCGTCGCGCAATCTCGACGTCGAGAAGTGAAGCTTTGCGAAACCGTGATCGGCCCCCATTAGTACAAACGCCGACTGTGCGTAGCATCGCGACGTGGAGAGCCAGCCCAACCCCCATCGAATTCTCCTGGTCGACGATGAACCGCGGGTCCGGGAAGTCGTCGCCGCCTACCTGATGCGGGACGGTTATCGCGTCCAGACCGCGGCCGACGGGGAGAGCGCCGTTCGCTACCTAGCCGAGTTCAAGCCCGATCTGGTGGTTCTCGATCTGATGCTGCCGTTGGTCTCGGGGTTCGATGTGCTCAGGGAGATCCGGCGCATTGGCGACCTCCCCGTGATCCTCCTCACGGCTCGGGCTGAGGAGGTCGATAGGGTCAGTGGTCTCGAATTGGGCGCAGACGACTACGTCGTCAAGCCGTTCTCGCCCCGCGAATTGGTGGCCCGGGTTCGCTCGGTGATGCGCAGATCGACTCCGAGAGCGTCGACGTCGCCTGCGACCCAGGAAGGGCTGAGCTTCGACGGCCTGGAGATCGATCCGGCCCGCCGGGTCGTTTCGGTGGAAGGAGCACCTATGGATCTCACTGCCAAAGAGTTCGATCTGCTCGCTTATCTGGCTGCCGGCTCTCCTCAAGTTTTCAGCCGGGGTCACCTTCTCGAGCACGTGTGGGGCTCGTCTCCGGAGTGGCAAGATCCGGCCACCATCACCGTCCACGTCCGCCGGATCCGCCAGAAACTCGAAAAGGACCCGCAAAATCCTCGCTGGCTCAAGACGGTGTGGGGCGTTGGCTATCGGTTCGAACCATGAAGACAATCGCCTGGGCGCTGGCAGTTGTCCTCATTGCCGGACTGCTCGTTGCGGAACTCGCGATGGACGTCACACCGGCCGATCGGCGGCTGCTGTACACGGTTTTCGGTACCATCGCCCTGTCGACGTTCGCCGCAGCCGCGGTTGCTCTCAAGCTGGCGGTCCGGTTCAACTCCCTTCGCACCAGCCTCCGTGTGGTCGCCTTTGCCGCGGTGGCGGTCACCGGCGCCGCCGTCGCAGTTGCAGCCCAAACGATGTTCATAGAACGCCATGACCTGACGCTGGTGCTGGTGGCCCTGGTTCTCGGGGTCGGCCTCGGGGGCGTGGTGGCCTCCGCGGTGGCACGTCCCTTGACGACCGATCTAACGACCGTATCGACCACGGCCGGCAGGGTGGCGAGCGGTGACCTGAGTGCTCGCACAGGGATCGTCCGCAGGGATGAATTGGGTGACGCTGCCCGAGCACTAGACGACATGATCCTCAAGCTCGAAACCTCCGAAGGGGAACGGCGCAACCTACTCACTTCGATCGGTCACGATTTGCGGACTCCTCTTGCGTCGATGCAGGCTGCAGTTGAGGCCCTGCAGGACGGGGTCGCTCCCGATCCGGCGGCGTACCTGCGTGGAATCTCCCTCGATCTCGACCATCTCACCCATCTGGTTGATGACTTGTTCCTCCTCTCCAGGATCGATGCCGGGCGGCTCGACCTCTCGCCCGCGGAGGTGGATCTCGCCGAGTTGGCCGATGAAGCAGCCGAAGCGGTGGCGCCGGTGGCCGCTCGCCGGCGAATTCGAGTCCTCGTGTCGGCGCCTGGCCGAATCGGGGTCACGGGTGATCCCGCCGCTCTGGGGAGGGTGTTTCGCAACCTTTTGGCGAACGCCCTCAGACACAGCCCCGAAGAAGGGGAAGTGAGAGTGGAGCTGACACGCGATCAGTCGTATGTCAAAACAATCGTGATCGATCAGGGCGAAGGCTTCTCGGATGGAATCCGATCGCGCGCCTTCGAGCGTTTTGCACGGGCCGACGATTCACGCAACCGCGAGTCGGGCGGCACGGGGCTGGGCCTGGCGATCGCCCGGGCGATTGTTGAGGCCCATGGCGGCACCATCGCAATCGAGGATGGTCCCGGAGGCAGGGTGAGGTTCGCCCTGCCCATCGGTTAGCGCCCTGCTTATCAGTTAGTGGGGTCATTTTGATCTGCTCGACGGTCTCCCGGACCGCTGCGACAGAGGCGCGGATTGCTGACAGTTGCTCCTCCGTAGCGACGAGTGGCAGGATCGGACCGGCGCCATTGGCGTCGACGAGACGGGGGAGCGAGACGCAGATGTCCCCGAGTCCGAGGTCGGGGTCGAGCGGCCCGGTGACAGGCAACACCGAGGACTGAGTCGTCTGTCCGAGAGCATCGAGAATCTGGGCCGTCGCCAGGGCGATGGCCCAACTGGTGGCGCCTTTGCCGGCAATGATCTCGTAAGCGGCGTTACGCACCTGGTGGAGAAGTCGGGCCTGCTCGGCTCTGTCGATCGGCCTCCGCCCCTGGTCCACGCCGCGGTCAGAGGTGCTCCGCCGATGTTTGCCGACGACCACAGAACGGTTTCGCTATCACCGTGTTCGCCAACGACATGAGCGTGGACATGCCTTTCGGCAATCCCGAAACGAAGTGCGATGAGGTGACGGAGTCGCGACGAATCCAGCACCGTTCCCGAACCGAAGACGGTTCCATCGACCCGCCCGGTCATGTCAACCGCGAGCTGGGTCAAAACATCGACCGGGTTCGTGACGATCAGCAGAACTGCTTCCGGGGCGACCCGGGTGATGTCCGGCAGCAGGGAACGGAGGAGGCCCGCGTTGCGGGCAGCGAGGTCGAGCCTGGACTCGCCCGGTCGTTGCTTGGCCCCTGCCGTGACGACGACGACATCGGCGTCGGCGCACACCGATATTTGATCGCCGGCTTCGATGGTCGCCGGGCGCACGAATTGCAGTCCGTCGCGGAGGTCGAGCATCTCGCCGATCGCCCGCGGCCGATCGACATCGTACAGAGACAGGTGCCGGGCGATGCCCCGGTTGAGGGCCGTGAAGGCAATGGCAGTTCCGACATTTCCCGCACCGATGACGGCCAGATGGTTCAAACTGCCCTCCGATCAACCAGTCCTGATGAGCCCTGGCACCAATTTACGCAGAAGCTTCCACGGCGCGGTCGATAGCTAACCTTCCGGGTCTCAGGAGCCGGGAAGGGCCGCGCTTTGGAACTAGCGATAATTGTCGTTGCGATTGCTGTCATTGCCTTGGCGGCCGCTTTGCTGGCTGTAGCCGTCCAGAGGCGGCAGGCGCCCGAAGAAACCAAGCGGCTCGACGAGTACGAGTTCTACCCGTTCACGACTGACGAGGCCGGCCTGGTCCACTTCAGCCCGGAGCGCTTCGAAGATGCGGTCGCCTTCTTCCTGGGCAAGCGGAACCCCACCGCCGCCCGGGAGCTGATTGTGATCGGTGAGCAGAATCGGGTCCGCGACACGTTCAGTTCCGAGCTGCTCGGCCGTTACAAGGACCTCTACGTTGCCTACGACGGGGAGGGTGTCATAAGCGACAACGAGGTCTTCCTCGAGAATTACAAACGCATCGTCCACCTCATCGGACAGTCGTTCCCCAATACCGGGATCGAGATCCTTCTTCACAATCTCGTCAATCCTTCGAAGTCCGTTGTCGCGATCGAGAACGGGGCGGTGACTGGTCGAACCCTCGAGATGGGAACCACCAGCCTGGTTCTCGACCTGAAGACCCGGCGTCAGCGGGGGCAGGACAAGCTCAACTACGAACTCCACATCGGGGCCCGGCGGTTCAAGTGCACAACGATTCCGATTTTTCGGCCGGAGTACGGTCTCGTTGGCGCTATTTGCATCAATATCGATGAACGCTTCCTGCGGGAAGAGGTCATGACAAACCCGGACAAGCTCCAGGCGTTCATGGACAACTTCCTCAAGGCCGACATGCTCATTGAGGAGAACATTCTCTCTCCGGCCGAGTATCGGGCCGCCATCAACGGAAAGCGACACTTCCTCGACGAAGCGATCCGCGGTGGGACCGACTCGACTCCCAAAGGGCGCCATTTGGCCGCGATTCTCTTCTCGGACATATCGGGCTACTCGGAGATGATGAAGTCCGATCAGGCCGCGACCCTCGGCATCCTCGAAAGCAACCGGGCCATTCACACCAAGAACATTGCTCGAAGCCGTGGGCACTTCCTAAAGGAGATGGGTGACGGGGTCCTCGCCAGCTTCCCTTCTGCGTCGGAGGCGGTGGCCTGCGCTCGAAACATCCAACGCGACGTCGGCAGCGACGGTCGCTATACGGTGCGAATCGGGATCCACCTGGGTGAGATCGTTCAGGCCAACGGGGATGTCTTCGGCGACGGGGTGAACCTGGCCTCACGCATCCATGGCGAGGCGGAGCCGGGCGGGATCGCCGTCTCAGAAGTCGTCTACGACAACGTCCGCAGCCTGGAGGGAATCTCTGGAGTCGATCTCGGGCCTCGGAGTCTCAAGGGTTTCACAGGTTCCTTCCGACTCTTCGGGATCGAGGTCGGCCCGAGAGTCTCGTAGGCAATCTGGCATTCACCGAAATCGCCGGGCCTAGCAAGCACAGCAGTATTGAATTCGGTTCAGTCGGTCACGACGGGTCCGACTCCGACTGCCATGAGTAATCGCCCGAGTAGCCGAGGCGATTGGACAACTCCCGGGCAGTGGCGGCCACCGCAGCGCCTATCTCATCGCTGCGGCCCGGGTCGAAGCGGGTCAACGGAGCTGTGAACACCACCGAGCCTTGACAACAGTTGGTGTGGTCGAAGAACGGTGCTGCCACCGACGCGCCGCCTGACACTCGCTCTTCGGTGCTGACCGCGTAGCCGCGGCTCCGGTCGCTGGCAGCACGGGCCAGGATCTCCTGAGGGTCGCGGATCGTATTGGGGGTTAGAGCGGGCAACTGTGCCTCGCCGATCAGCCCGGTGATCTCTTCGTCCGACAATCCCGCCAATATCGCCCGCCCAGCAGCGCCGGCATGGAGCGGAACCGGGCGCCCCAGCTCGACCACGAAGCGAAGGGGCTTGGAGCTCTGGATCTCATGCGTGAATACAGCCGTGTCGCCGTGGAGGGCGCAGACGTAACAGGTCTCGTCGAACTCGGCCACGAGCCGACCGAGGAGAGGTCGGACCGCATTGGGGAGGGCGTCGAGTGCTGAGAGGATGCGTCCCAAGACAAAAAGCCTGGGCCCGGGAACGTAGCCATCCGCCCGCCGCTCGAGAACGTCGAGGTCTCCGAGCTGTTGAAGGATCCGGCCGACGGCGCTGCGGTCGATGCCGGCGCTGCGAGCCAGCCCCCGGGGACCGACCGGCTCACCAGCATCGACTACCGCTTCGATCACCTTGATGATGCGGTCGGCGAGCGTGTCCCCGGGATCGCGCTTGCTGGTCATTTCGAAGACCGGTTTTGGCGCGGGGTTCTGCTCCCCTGGGGGCGATCCTCCGCGTCAGAAAGAGAAGGGCCGGTGATTGCATCCAAAGCAGCCAGGTCTGCCGCGGACGGACTCCAGGCTGCGGCGACGGCGTTGGCTGTGACCTGTTCGGGCTTAGTCGCCCCTGCCGTTACGAATGGAACCGTATTTTGAGCGAGCAACCAACCCAGAGCCACCTGGACCATCGTGACTTCTCGTTCGGCGGCAAACCCCCGTAGTGCATCGACTACCGCGAAGTTCGAGTCGGTGAGAAACCCCTGATACCGCTCCATCTGGAGTCGACCTTCGGTGGGCTGGCCACTTTGTGCCTTGCCGGTGAGCATTCCCGACGCCAGGGGGTAATAGGGGAGAAGCGAAACGTTGTCCCGTTCGCACACCTCGATCGAACCGTCGAGTTCAGGAGCCCTGTGCAGCAGGCTGTACTGGATCTGGTTGGCCAGGAACGGGCGGAGGCCATGGGTTCGAGCAATGTTGGCTGATTCGGATAGCTGTTCTGCATCCAGATTGGAGCAGCCCACTTCTCGTAGCTTGCCCTCTTCGACGAGAGCATTCATTTCGGCCATGGTGTCCCCGATCGGCACCTCCGGGTCCGGCTTGTGGAGCTGGTATAGGTCGATGTAGTCGGTGCCGAGCTGATCGAGGCTGCGTTCGACTGCTCTCCTGATGTATCCGGGCGCGGCTCCCCCGGAGCCGGGAACGCCCGACACTGGCATCCCAAACTTCGTGGCGATTACGACCTGGTCGCGGCGACTTCCGAGGGCGGCTCTGAGAAAGGACTCGGACTGTCCATCGCCGTAGTTGTCCGAAGTGTCGAAGACGGTGATTCCGGCATCGAGGGCCTGGTCGACCACGAACCTGGCTCCCGCCTGGTCGAGGGCCCGCCCGAAATTGTTGCATCCCAGGCCGACAACCGAAACCTCCAGGCTCCCCAGTCGCGCTGTCCTCATCGGGTTGACCCGCTCGAACCCGGCATCGCCCTGAGGAACACGTGGGCGTTCTGCTCGAGCACCGCTGCTCGGTCGGAGGGCGACAGGTCAATGGCATCGACCCCGCCGACCGGATCGATCGAGGCCATATCGAAGGGGTAATCGCTGCCGAGGACGACATGGCTCCAGCCCACTCGCTTGCCCAGCAGTTCGAGCGAGATCGGATCGTGAGTCAAGGAGTCGAAATAGAACCTCCGAAAGTATTGGCTCGGGCTGATGTCCGGAATGATCCGCTTCGGTTCGGGTCGAACCGACCATCCATGGTCGAAGCGACCGACCTGATAGGGGCCAAATCCACCGCCGTGGACGAATCCGAATCGAAGACCCGGATGCCGCTCGAGCACTCCTCCGAAGATCAGCTTGGTCGCGGCGATCGTGGACTCGAGGGGAAGTCCGACCATGTTCTGGAGGTAGTAGCTCTTGAGGCGGTCGGACCCGGCGATCGAGCGCTGATCAGGGTGGATCCAGACCGGGAGGTCGCGCGCCTCGAGGTCGTCCCAGAGTGGTTCGAAGCGCGAGTCATCGAGATCGACTCCATCGACGTTGGAGCCGATCTGGACGCCGCGCGCTCGCGGATGATCTGCAATGTGCTCCATCTCCTTCAGCGAGGCACCGATGTCCTGGAGGGGGAGCGTTCCGAACATGTGGAAGCGGTCCGGTTGGGTCTCGCTCAGGGCAATGAGGGCATTGTTCTGGATGCGGGCGAAGTCGGTGCCGACTCCGTCGGGGATGTGGTAGTAGAAGTTCGGAGGCGGAATGGCGATGATCTGGAGGTCGACCCGCTGGCGGTCCATGTCGACGAGACGGAGAGCCGGATCAAAGATCGCCTTGGGCAGAGGTCCCAGTCGCTCTCTCCCGGCGTACGACAGATACGACTGTCCTTCGTCCTCGGTCAGCACCGGTCCGTGATCGGGGTGAGCGGCGTGCATCTCGGACAACGCCGCGGGGACGATGGCGTGGGCGTGCAGGTCGATCGTCGGCATTCAGTGCTCCCGTTGGGACTTGTCGTCGGTGTGTGACCCTGGGTCGCGGGATTCTTCTTCCTCGTCCCAGTTGGCGAAGGATCCATAGCCTGGATGACGGAATTGGTTGGGGACTTCGATCAGGACAGGTTCGTCGGTGCCGAGCACCGATTCGAGGGTTGCTCCCACCTTGGAGAGGTCGTCTACCAACACACCTCGGGCGCCGAAGGCCCTGGCCAGCGCGACGAAGTCGGGAGGAAGGATGTCGACCCCGGATCTCCGTCCGTAGAGATGGTCCTGGTGGCGTCGTTCGACTCCGTACCCGCGGTCGTTGAAGACCATGATGATCACCGGGATTCTCTCCTGGACGGTCGTCATCAAGTCCTGCATGGTGAACATGACGCCGGCGTCTCCCGCGACGGCGATTGTCACCGCGTCGGGTCGCGCCACCTTGGCACCGATAGCGGCAGGCAACGCGTAGCCGAGAGTTCCGAACCCGGAGGGAACGAACCAGGTGCGAGGCAGTTCTGACGACCAGCACGAACGGGCCCAGAAGGTGATTGTGGTCGGATCGTTGAAAACGAGGGCATCGCCGGGAAGGGCGGATCGCATCTGGTCGAGGACGTCTATCTCAACCGGGCGACCAACGGCGGCCTCGATTCGCCGCTTGCAGTCGTTCACTTCGGCCGTGCGCCACTCTTTCCCTTGGAAGGCTGACGAGTCAAAAGCGTCCCCGATGGCCTCCAGGGAAAGACCGGCGTCGCCAACGACGCCAACTGTCGCCCGATAGTTGCGGCCGATCTCGGCGGGGTCGAGGTCGATCTGGATCAGGGTGTCCGGTACCCGCAGCGACCATCCGCCGGTGGGGAAGTAGGAGAACCTGGTGCCCACGGCCAGCATCAGGTCCGACCGGGCCAGCAAGTGGCGCACAGGCACCTCGTTGGCCCAGTTGCCTACGTGGAGCGGATGGTCCCACCGCATTCCACCCTTACCTTTCTGGGTGGTGATCACTGGAGCCCCGAGCATCTCGGCGACTCTCTGGAGCTGAGCGGCGGCGGCCGGGTTGGCGATGCCCCCGCCTGCCCAGATGATCGGGCGTTCCGCGCCTGTCAGCAGCTTCACAGCAGCCTGCACGGAATCGGTAGCAGGAGCACGAGGAACCGCCGCAGCTCGTTCAAGGACATCGGCCCCGGTCCCAGCACTCAGCGCCTCGCCGAAGATCTCCACGAGAGCGGGACGCGGTCGACGATTCCTGAGAGCGAACATCGCCTGGTGAATGGCCGCCGGTACTTCGTCCGCCAGGGCTACCTGCTGGGTGAAGCCGGTCACCGGCCGAAAGACTCCCAACTGGTCGGAGATGTCGTGAAAGTGACCAAGGCCCTTGCGGCGAACGGAGGCCGGGTTTTCGTTCAGCACATGCAAGACGGGAACGCTGTCGTTGAAAGCGGTGGCCATGGCCGTCAGGGTGTTCAGGGCGCCGGGCCCGCCGGAAGTGAACGCGACTCCCACGTCGCCCGAGGCGCGGGCATAGCCGTCGGCCATGAATACGGCCCCCTGTTCATGGCGCACCTCGATATGCCGGAGGGCCGGATGGTCGAGGAAGGCGTCGTAGACGGCAAGGGTCCCGACTCCGGGTATGCCGAAGAGGGTGGTGACACCTTCGGCCAGGAGGGATTCGACGAGCGCGTTGGCACCGGTCCGGATCGCCATGGACACCGCCTCTGATCGCAGCTTCTTTTCGCAGTTTCGTTTGGCGCCGACTGTCTCGCGACCTGAGACGGCGACCGTTCTAATGGGACGGGTTCGATTATCCCAACCGGGAACGTCAATCGCAACCGAGTTGGCGGCCACCGGCGGCTATCCCCACCCACATGAGAGGAAAGCCGCCCTGTTCGGCGAGCACGATCCGATCGTTGCCCACGGCGGCTTGGCGGGGAGATACGTGGCGAGGCAAAGGCTTCCAACAGTCGCCGTCCGGTGACACCCATCCGGTGAGGCCGGGCCGATGCGTCCATTCGCCGAGAACAACCCATCCAAGCCTTCCGGCCGCCACCTCTCGCAGCTCGAAATCATCATCTGACGGCAACGGTTCGGCCCGGGTCCAGGAGCGGCCGTCTTCGGAGTGCCACAGGGCACCCTCGTCGATCCCGATTCCGCCCACTGCGATTAGGCGGCCGTTCCGCCAGCCCATGTCGTATATATAGGCGCCATCTCCGAAGGGGGTGCCAACGCTCAGGCGCTCCCAGGCCCTTCCGTCGGGCGATGACCACACTTCGGGCTCACAGACGGGCCAGATTCCGAACGGGTCGGCTCCGTCGACCGACACCAGAGTGATGAAGCCGGCGGGGGTAGCCACGATCGGCGGGACGTCGACGGAGCTGACCGTGGGAGGGTCACAACTAGCGTCAGCCGGCATTCCGATCGCCTCTCCCCAGGTCGGCGCCGCCACTACGAGTTCGAAATCGGACCCCGCTGCTTCCTGGCCGGAACCGTTGGGGGCCCAGAAGACATCGCCCGTGAACGCCTGGGCGACCAGTCCGTTCGCTCCGACCACCAGACCCGCCCGTCCAGAGCCGTATCCAACCCGAATCAGAAGAGGCAGGTTGACTCGCGATGCCTCCGGCTGTTGATCTTCATCCTCTCCTAGGCGCATGACCCACCTCCCGGCAAAGGCGAGAAGGTCATCCCCATCAACCAGGAGTCGGTTGGGCGAGCCCGAGATGGCCCTTCCCGACCAGGCGATGCCGTTGGAAGAAGTCCACAACGTCATGTCGCCTTCGACCGGTCGGGCCAGCAGGGCGAAACCGTCTGCGGTTGCGACCAGGCTGTCGACGTGAACGACGCCCGCCGGTTGGCGCGTGAAGGTCCAAACCACCGTCGATGGGGATCCCGAGGTCCAATCGAAGAAGACCAGTAGTGCCGTAAGCGCAATCACGGCCGTTGCGACGACGGCGGCCAATCGCCCTTTAGCTCCAATGGGCTGCACAATGCATCGTATGATCCCGGCCCGAGGAACTCCGGAGAAGCGTTGGTTGAATCGCTGAATTTGCCAGAAGGAACCGTTCGGATTCCTGCCGCCACGGTCCAGGATTTCGTGGCCGCTGCCTTCCGGGCACTCGGTGCGCCGGCGGTCGATGCCGATCTGGTGGCCGACGTCCTCACCAGTGCCGACCTGCGAGGCATTCGCAGCCACGGTGTCGCTCGGATGAGCTTTTTCCTCGTCCGCTTGGAGAAGGGCACCATCAACAAGCGCCCCGACCTTCGCTTCGTTCAGGGCAGCGACACCACCGGCCTCCTCGAGGGTGACAACGGCCTCGGGATAGTCGCCGCCGCCCGGGCGATGGACGAAGCCATGTCCATGGCGGGCCGCTTCGGTTCCGGGTTCGTGGCGGTGCGCGACAGCAGTCACTTCGGATACGCCGGCTATTGGTCTCGCCGGGCGATGGCCGAGGGGTTCATCGGAATCAGCCTGTCCAACAGCGGGCGGCGGGTTGCGCCCACGTTTTCGGACGAGTCGGTCCTCGGGACCAACCCGTTCTCTGTGACTATCGCCGGCGGCGACGATGAGACCGACTTCTTCCTGGACATGGCTACTTCGGCCGTCGCGGTCGGAAAAGTCGAAACCGCTTTGAGGGAGGGGCGCGATATTCCGAGGGGTTGGGTGGCTGAGGCCGGACTGCGGCCGATCCTCGACGACAACGGCGTTCTCTCCTTCGATGCTCCGCTGCTACCTCTCGGAGGAGAGGGTGACGAGACCGGTGGTCACAAGGGCTATGGACTGTCATTGATGGTCGAGTTGCTATGCGGAGCGCTGCCGGGAGGCAGCCTGGCGCACCGTATCGCCGGTGCCTCCGGCGACGCTCCTTCGGCGATGGGTCACTTCATGGGCGCCATCAAGGTCGATGGGTTCCGGCCCGCCGCCGAGGTTCAAGCCGACATGGCGGAGACATTCGCGCTGATACGGAAGTCCGGGCGGGCGCCGGGACACGATCGAATTTTCATCCCCGGCGAACCCGAGGCGATAGCCGAGGCGGAGAACCGCGATCTCGGTGTCCCGATCACCCCCGCCCTCATGGACCAGCTCACGCGCTGGAACTCACGGCTCGAGCTTGGCTTCGACCTCGGGTGACGGTGGTCACTGGACTGAGCGGCTCGAAGACGGTCGACGCAATCATTGGCCTGGGCTTCAGCCAGGTCGTGATGATCCCCGATGCCGAGACTCGGCTCCTCTTTGATGCCCTGCGGGGCCGTCCCGAGATTCAGGTCGTGTCGCCGGCACGAGAGGGAGAAGGAGTGGCGATCGCCGCAGGGCTCTGGGTGGGCGGTGCCAGGCCGCTGCTGGTGCTCCAGAACACCGGATTGATGGAAGCCGGCGACAGCATCCGTGGCTGCGGACTCGGCCCGAAGATTCCGCTGCGGATGCTGGTCGGATGGAGGGGCTACCCGGGCGCCATGGCGGGCCGCCTTCCAGTGGATTCCGCTTTCACCTACACCGAACCGATCCTGCGGGCGTGGGAAATTCCCTACCGGCTGCTGATGGAGGAGAGCGACCTCGGCGTCCTCGCTGAGATGGATCGAGTTGCCGAAGAGACTTCGATGCCGGCGGCAACCGTGTTCGGATGGGCCTTCCGCCCATGATCGAGAGGCTGGACCTCCTCCGTACCCTGGCCGAGCGGAGAACCGACGAGATTGTGATCATGACGATGACCGCCACTTTGCAGTGGCCGCTGGTTTCCGACCACGAACTCGATTTCGATTTTCTCGCCTTCGGGATGGGGCACGCCGCCGACTTCGGATTGGGTCTCGCACTTGCGAGGCCCGAGCGAAAGACCATCGTCCTCAAGGGCGACGGGGGTCTTCTGATGAACCTCGGTTCGCTTTCGACGATCGGTCGCTACGGGCCTCCCAATCTCTTGGTGCTCTTGCTGGAGAACCGAAGCTATGAAATGACCGGTGGCCAGGACTTACCGCCCGGAGTCGATTTCGAGGCCATGGCCCAAGCATCCGGCATCCAGGACGGTGGCAGCCAGGGCACCGGAAAAGTAGAGCGAATAGAGACCCTGGGGGCGTTCGACGCAGCCCTCCCGCGCCTTCTAACAGAACCCGGTCCCCATTTCGTGGTGTTGCCGGTGAGCAATAGCCACCCGTTACCACCGGTAAACCACACCGACCACGCGGGCCGAGTGACGAAGTTGCGGACGGCGCTCGGTATTGGATAGAAGCGTTTTACGTTTCTACGTTCTACGTCCGAGCCGTTGTTGGCCTTGCATCGCGGGTTCGGACGTAAAACGTAAGAACGTAAAACGTAAAACGCTCTTCGCTTACGTCGCGATCAAATCCAACTCTTCGAACTTCTTCAACACGCGCGCCTTCGCGACTGCCACGGCCTCGTCCGAGGGGTCGCGGGGGAACGGCAGGTCGATCTCGATGTCGTCCTGGAGCTTTCCGCCTTTGGCGAACACCAGGATTCGGTTCGACAACTCGACGGCTTCGCCCACATCGTGGGTGACGAACAGAACCGTCTTGCCGGTCTGCTTCCACATCGAGTGGAGCTCGCGCCTGAGCGACCTGGCCGTGATGGCGTCGAGATGGCTGAAGGGCTCGTCCATGAAGAGGACGTCGGGCTCGATCGAGAAGGCCCGGGCGATGCCGACCCGCTGTTGCATTCCCCCCGACAGTTCACCGGGATACTTGCCGCCCTTATCCCCGAGTTGAACCATGTCGAGATACCGCTGACACCGTGCCCTAGCCTCCTCCGTCCGATCCTCCTGCACGAAGAGGAGGTTGTCGAGGACCGAGCGCCAGGGGAGCAGCCGGGCCGCCTGGAAAACATACCCGGAATTGGCCTCGCGGCCGTCCTGGGTAATCCTGACCGACCCTGAGCTAGGAGTTTCGATGTTGGTGAGGATGTTGAGCAGCGTGGACTTTCCGCAACCGGAGGGCCCGACGATCGAAACGAAGACATGACCTTCGACGTCGAGGTTGACGTCCTCGAGCGCGACGACTCGATCGTCGCCAATGCCGAACTCCTTGTGCAGATTCCTCACCACGATCTCAGCCACGAAGTTTCTCGCTTCCATCGTTGTCGGGTCCATGGTGCTCTGTGCCCTCGACCTTTACCCGGGCTCTCCCGAGGACCCGGGATTCGTCCATCTCATCCGTCGGAGCTGTATCGAGCGCATCCTCCACCACGTCGATGCCAGAGAGCTTGGGCCGCCACTTGAAGGTGCGCCGTTCCAAGCGCTCGAAGATCGTCCGTTCCAGGAACAGGGCGAAGAGGATGAAGAACAAGGCGTAGCCGATGACGCCATGGGCCCGGTGGGCGTCGTACCAGAACTTGATGGTCCAGCCGGCCCCCTGGTCGGAAGCAAATACCTCGGCGATCACCAGGCCTTTCCAACCGATGGCAAATCCATAGCGCATGGCGGCGAACATGAAGGGCATCAAAGACGGCATCAGAACGTGCTGAATGACCCGTTTCCGGGGTACTTGGAATGAGCGAGCCATGTCAAACAGCTCTTTGGGGGTGTTGCGGACTCCTTCCCGCACGTTGATGACCACGAAGGGCAGTCCGGTGAGGGCAACGGCGATGATCGGCCCGGTGTGGGTGAAGCCAAGAGCAAGACCCAGGAAGAGCGCCCACACCAGTGCCGGCATTGCCAGGATGGCCATGATCCAGTCGTGGAAGAAGGCGTCGACAGCCTTCGACAAACCCATTCCCAACCCGATGATGGTTCCCAGGGTCATGGCTATTACGAAGCCGATCCCGAGGCGCGCTAAAGAGATGGCGAACATCCCGTACACGTTGTTGCGAACGCTTCCATAACGAAGGAGCGAGTTCAGAGTGATCTCGTCCCACATGAACGACAGCACCTGTTGAGGCGGTGGGAAGATCCTCGAGTCGATCGTGTAATAGACGGCCCACCACACGGCGAGGAACGCAAGAGGGAAGAGGAGGCGCGCGAACGACGGCGACTTGAGGATCTTCCCGACGGTACTGGGCTTCCTGGGACCGACCGGCTTGTCCACCTTGGGGGCTGCGGCTGTCGCGGTCACGCCGTCACCTCCGGGCGCCAGCGGAAGAATCTTCGCTCGAAGTATTGAAGAACCACTTTCTCCAGGAATAGCGCGAACACAAAGAACGAAAGCACCCAGGTGAAGAACTCGTCCATTCGGAACAGTGCAACGGCGATCCGCATCTCGAAGCCGATGCCCTTATCGGCCGTGAACAACTCCGTGAGAACCGTCACCTTCCATCCGAGCGAGAACCCGAACCGTACTGCAGTGAACAGAAATGGCGCCAGATGGGGGATGACGATCTCGCGCTGCCGCACGAACGGCTTCACTTTGAACGCCTTGGCCATGTCGAGCAGATCCTTGGGCAGTGCCTTAATTCCGGCCGCCACGTTGACTGATACCAATCCGAAGGTGGTCAAAACGATGGCGAAGATCCAGCCTTGAGGATCGAATCCCCAGATGACGATTCCCGTGAGGGCCCAGACCAGACCGGGGGCGGTGAGGCTGATGAGGATGCTGTCCTTGAAGAAGCCACCCCACCATCGGATCTGAGTCAGTAGTCCAATCGTGGCGCCGATGGCAAAAGCCAGGCTGAACCCGACCCCGAGGCGGGTGAGGGTGGCACCGAAGCTGCTGAGCAGCCTCCCGCCGTTGAGGATTTCCCCGAAGGTGCGAAGGATGTCGCTGGGACCGGGGAGGAGTCGCTCATCGAGGATCGCCCCTGAGGCGTACTCCCAGAAACTGAACACGAACACGTATCCGGCGACCCGCCAGAAGATGCCGCTGAGGCGGTCGCGTCGTCGCTGTTTTTGGAGTCTCTGCTCTTCGGCTGTTGGCGTTCGCCCTGCCGGCACCTGATCGACGGTTGTGGTCATACTCAGTTAGTGCTCCTCAGAGCGGTTTGGGTGCAGTTTCCTGCACCCAAACCGCACTAGCTGGATGTCTGCCTCACGGGGCAGCGATGACCTCGAATCGGGGTGGATCGAAGTCGGCCGCGATGGAGTTCGGATTCTCAGGAACCAGGTTCTGCTGGAACTCCCAGATCTTCTGCTCGGCCTCAACCCATTCGTCGGTGAAGTAGACCGATTCGACGAACCAGTCGTTCTCACCGGCCATGAAGTCGGCGATGAACTGGACGTCTTCTTCAGCTTCTACCGAGAAGTGCTGTGGATAGGTAGCGATGATTGTTGCCTTGTTGGCGTACCAGGCGTCCTCGCCCCGCTGCCACAACGCGAGGAATGCTGCGACCTCGTCTGGATGCGAGTCGAAGTACTCCTCGGTCGCGGTGAACAGGTTCGACATCACGTGGGCTTCTTCGCTCTCAAATCCGGAGAACCGGTTGTAGAGCTGGAACGGCATCAGTCCGTCGTACATCAGCTCAAGCTCGCCCGTGCGCAGGTACGGAGCCGCAGCCTCGGGAATGATGACCGCGACCTCGCAGTCTCCGTTCAGGAGGTTCTGGGGGTTGACGAAGTGGTCGTTGACGATGAGGTTGTAATCGCCGCCGCCGACGCGGTAGTCGATGCCATGGAGCTCGTTCATCGCCACTGCCCAGAACTGGGTGTTGGACACCGGGCTGCTCACGCAGATCGTTGACCCGGCTGGCACGTCGGTCAGCTCCTGGTAGGGGTCGCCCGCCCGCTTGATCATTGGAGATCGCTGGGCGTTGTACTTCCCGAATGAGACCGTCTGGATGCCGGTTTCCTGCTCCAGCACCGGGAGCTCCTGGGTGCTCATGGAGACGATGTCGCCGTGACCTCCCGCGAAGAACGTGAATTCGTCCCATGTGGAACTGGTCACGATTCGAACGTTGTGCTCTTCTTCCCACTCGACGATCAGTCCGTTGTCGTTCATGTAGTCCCACACCGGATCAGGCGCGAATGCGAAGCGGATCACCGATCTGGCTTCGCCTCCGTCTCCGCCCTCGTCGCCGCCGGCATCGCCATCGCCACAGGCAGCGATTACCAGGGCCAAGATGGCGAGGACCGAGATCCTGCGCCAGACAGAACTGTGATTCATCCTTCCTCCTCTGAATCTAAAGAGGCCCCAATCAAGCATCAAGGGCCCGATCAGCCGATCCTATATCAAACAATTGATAACGTGTATCCAAATCCACTCTTTTTGAGGTCGTCAGGTGCGGGTTGAGGTTCGAGGTCTAGGTTTTGTATACCGCTCGCCGCAGGGTGTCACCACGCCGGTCATCTCTGACCTCGATCTCACCGTCGAAAGCGGGGCGGTACACGCCATCGTGGGGGCCAGTGGCAGCGGCAAGACAACCCTGCTCCGTTTGATTGGAGGACTCGAAAGCCCTGGTCGGGGCACCGTCGAGTTCCAAGGGAAGCGACGCCGGGACAATCTCACGTCGTTCGTCTTCCAGAGTCCCCGCCTGATTCCCTGGTGGACGGTGGAGCGCAACGTCGCCGTTGGCTCGGAGTTTTCGAAGGCACCAAGCCTCCACCAAAAGGTCGCCGAGTTCCATACCCGCCAGGTTGGGCTGGGAGAAATGGCCGAGCGCTACCCGCTTACCCTCTCCCGCGGCCAACAGACCAGGGTCGGGCTCGGGCGGGGTCTCGCCCACGACGCCGAGGTCCTCCTCCTCGATGAGCCGTTTGTAAACCTCGACGCCATTAGCCGGCGACGGTTGTACGACGAGTTCGAGACCTACTGGCAACTCGACCCCCACACCACAGTTTTGGTTACTCACGATGTGGACGAGGCCGTGAACCTGGCCGATCGGGTCTCGGTTATGAGGTGGGGACCTGGCCCGATCGTCGAGACTGTGGAGGTCGACGCAATCCGTCCCCGCTCGGACCTTTCTCCCGGTCATGCCGGGATACGCTCGGCCATCGGCCGGATCTGGAGTCTGCTGGAGAACGCCACGTGAAGGACGAGACCGTCGGGTTTGTGGGCCTCGGCCGGATGGGTGGGCCGATGTCCCGGCGGTTGGTCGAGGCCGGGTGGAGAGTGATCGGGATCGATTCCTCCGCCGGGGCCCGCGCCCGAGCGGCGGGGATCGGGATGGACGTGTCGTCCGCTCCTTCTGCGGTGTTCGAGTGCCAGGTGGTGATGAGCTCGTTGCCCGACACCCCGCAGGTGCTCGAGGTTTATGGAGAGCTCATCCAGAAAATGGCCCCGGGCAGTCTTTGCATCGATCTCTCCACCATCTCGGTATCGGCGTCCCGTGAGCTGGCGGCCGCGGCCTCCGGCAAGCAGATCGCGTTTGTTGATGCGCCGGTGTCGGGCACCAGCATCCACGCCGAGGCCGGCACACTGGCGGTGATGGCCGGTGGTGAGGCTGATGCCGTCGATCGGGCCCGTAAGTACCTGGCGGCCCTCAGTTCGTCCGTTCAGCACGTCGGTCCCAGCGGCACTGGCCTGGTCATGAAGCTGATCAGCAATCGTCTCCTGACAACCCACCTGGTGGCGATAGCCGAAGCCATTGTGGAGATGGAGGCAGCTGGCCTCGACGTCCCGGTCGGCCTCGAAGCCCTGCGGGCAGGAGCGGTGCCCCGCCTTCTCGACTACAAAGCCGAACCGATGGCCAATCGCGACTACACGCCGAGGTTCACCGTGGACCTGATGTCCAAGGACAGCAGGCTGGCGAACGAACTCCTGCCACCGGGTCGTCTGGGGCTGGCCGCGGTCGAGATTCTGGAGGCTGCGAGGGCTGCCGGTCTCGGCGCCGACGACCTCGGCGCGGTGATGGAGATCGTCGTGAAGAATCAAAGAACTGAAGCATCATGATCGAAGGAGGAGCGCAATGACCACCACCTATGTCAACCGCCCGCAACTCGAAGACGGCGGCCTCCTCCGTACGGAGATGTTCATCGGTGGCACATGGCGGGCGGCGTCCAGTGGCGGGACCTTCGAGGTGCGAGACCCGGCCTCAGGAGATGTCCTGGCCGAAGTGGCTGATGGGGCCACGGCCGACGCCCGCGCCGCCATAGACGCCGCCGCTGCCGCGTGGCCGGCATGGAGATCCCTCACCGCCAAACAGAGGTCGGCAGCGTTGAAGCGGCTTCATGCGCTAGTTGTCGCGCACTCGGCCGATCTGGCCTCGATCATCACCGCCGAGATGGGCAAGCCCCGGCGCGAGGCTGCCTGGGAGGTCGGCCTCGCCGCCGACTACTTCGAGTGGTTTGCCGA